>JACPNI010000094.1 GCA_016185555.1 Candidatus Woesearchaeota archaeon
AAAAATCGTCTTGTATGACTGGTTTCCCAGGATTTATCCGCTTCAACTTTTTTATTTCTATTTTCTATATTGTTAATTTTCTCTTCTAATTTTTTAACGTCTGTCATTTTTCTTAAAGAATAACCAATTTTTTTCTTTTGGCTTAAAGTGTATTAGGAAGTAGGTTCCTTTTAATTTTTCACCTTTAATTTCAATTACTATTTTTTCATCTCCCCACTCAATTGGCTTATATGTTCCTTTATCCCAGATTTTTACTTTTCCAGCACCATATTGGCCTTCAGGAATAATTCCTTCAAAGTTCATATATCCAATAGAATGGTCTTCAACCTGTACAGCCAGCCTTTTTTCTTTAGAAGATTCAGGCGGTTCCTTAGGAACAGCCCAGGATTTTGCTACGCCCTTATGCTCAAGACGGAGATCATAATGGAGCCTTCTTGCTTTGTGTTGGTGAATCATGTACTTTGGCATTTTCAATTTAAAGCATAGTTCTTTCTTATATTTATCTTTTCTAAAATTTTTTTCGTTAATTTAGTTTAAAAATTTAATTATGCCTTTATCTACATATTGAGAAGCGAAACAATTTGCCATTTGTATCATCAATTAAGCTATATTCGCGGTTAAAAGAATCTGTATAGCTAATTTGTATTCCTTCACAATTAACATTATTATAATTTCCTTGAGCATTACAAAATCTGCCCAAATCCTCACATGGAAGGAAGCTACTGCATGTATTTAATGCACCAGCCTCATCCCCGGTTATAAAAGACGATGTAATCTTTATTATTTTAGCCAAATTCGACTGGACTGTGAATCTTGAATGTGAAAGCTCAGCATGCTGGATTCCTTTCGTTATGTTTATATTATAATCAAAGTCTATGTCCAGGGTTTTTCTTCCGGATATCACTTCTACCGGCAATGCAACTTTTAGGTCAATAAATTTATACATTAATGAAAAATCCCTGAACTGTTGTAGATTAAGACAGGAGTTTAATCTGTCTCTGATATGTTCTTTTATCTGTTCTTCAACAAATTCTTTACTTACTGCATAATTAGAATAGCCATCTCTGTTGTTGTACACCAAGCATGCTTTTCCATCAACTTTACGCGGTATTTGTTCCGGATCAGCATAGCCACCGCCACCAGCAGAATACACATTATCGATTGCTTCTGCTGATAAAATTTCCAGGCAGCCATCAACAAGCCCCTGCACCTTATTTGCTTCTTCACTTATCGCTTGTGTTGCCGGTTCTTTCTTTGTACTCTGTTCGCTTAACAACAGAACAACAACTGCAATGAGGACCAGCATACCAACTATAAGAAATAAGGTTACCTGACCTCTTTTGTACATATATTTTTATGGCATAGTTAAATATAAAAACCTTTTCGAAATAGTTAAGGTAAAATGAAGATACTCGCATTTGCAGATGTTCATGGCAGCATGGCTTCTATAAAGAAATTAAAAGAAAAGGCAGAATTTGCAGATCTCCTTGTTTGTGCTGGGGATATATCAAATTGGAGCACTGATACCAACAAGATGTTAAAAGAGCTATCACAGATAAAGAAGCCGCTGCTAATGATAAATGGAAATCATGAATCAGACCAGGAACTTAGAGAGCAATGTAAAAGATATAAGAACATTTTGTTTATCCATAATGCCACCTATGAGGTCGATAACTATGTCTTTTTTGGCTACGGTGGTGGTGGTTTCTCATTGGAGGATGAAGGATTCGTAAGTGCAGCTAAAAAATTCAAGAAAACAATCAAGAAAAGCCAAAAAGTTATTTTGATCACACATGCGCCACCATATAACACAAGGTTGGATGAGTTGCCTTTTTCAGGGCATGCAGGTTGTAAATCAATTAGGGATTTTATTGATGAAGTTAAGCCGATACTTAGCATTAGCGGTCACCTTCATGAGAATTTCCATATTAGGCAAAAGATTGGAGAAACAGTTTTAATTAATCCTGGACCAGATGGAAAAATACTTGAGATCTAGGATTGTTACAAATCTTCACCAGTGAGAATTTCCATCTCACCTTCGGATTTAGCCCTCGACTCCATTGCAACCAAATACTTAACATTGCTTCTTTGTGCTACTTCTGATGTTTCTCTGTTTATAACTCCGTCAAAAACAACTGCATAAACTGAGTTTAAGTTTTTAATTGTGGCATTCAGCTCTGTTGTTGGCACTTTACCTAGAATATTTAGATTTTGATCTAATATGTAAGCCCCACGAGTACCAATAAGGTTATCAAGCATCCCCTTAAAAACTTCCTTATTTTTCGGGGAAATTCCCTGCTTTTTTATAACTGTTTGGGGTGGAACAGCCCTAAATGGCTTTCTGAATTCCCTGTTTCTTGATTCTACTTCATTCTGTGGAGTAGCCTCTGCCTGTGTTTTAAATTCTTCTTCTCTTCTATTACTCTGCTCCCTTATTTCTCTAAGACCCCTTCCATTAAGATCCATCCTAACCTGTTCAAAAGCGACTTTGCTTCTCAAGGCTTTATGAATCTCTTTTTTAGTTATCTCTTCTACCTCCTTGCCGTCTGGTGCTTTTACAACATAATCTATTTCAGCTACCTCACCAACTTCTTTTATTATCAAATCTCCACCACGATCTCCATCAACAAAAAGGGTAATTACTTTCCTTTTGCTTAATTCAGCTATAGTCTCTGGAACATTTGTACCATTCATTGCTATTGCATTCTTTATGCCATGCTTAAGAAGATTCAGCACATCTGCACGGCCTTCAACAACTATAATATCATCACCCTCTTCTATTGCTGGGCCTGCCGGCAGCCTATCCTTCCCATATTCAGTAACCTCCATCATCCTTACGCTTGCTGCTACCTCATCGGTTATTTCCTGGCTATCTGGCAAAACCTGCTCTGTTAAATCCTTTAATAATGACTTAGCCCTTTCTATTACAAAGTTTCTTTTACTTACCCTAACGTCTTCAATCTTCTCAATATTTACCTTAGAATTACACGGGCCTATTCTTTGTATTGTTTCTAAAGATGCTGCAATTATAGCAGTCTCAGTCTTATCTAAGCTGGAAGGTATGATTATCAATCCGGATGTCTTTCCACCCTTAATATCTGACTTAACCTCAATCCTTCCTATTCTTCCTGATCTTTGAAGCTCTCTTAACTCTAAATCAGCCCCTAAAAGACCTTCTGTCTGACCAAATATAGCCCCAATTACATCCGGTCTGTCTACTACTCCCTCTATTTGGATCTGTGCATTGACAATATATTTTGCTGAAACAGGACTTATCTTTCCCATTTTGATTCCCCCTTAACCTATTTGATTCCATTTTATTAATTATGTTACATTTAACAGAACAAGCAGGGATTTTCTATCTATTTCTAAATATGGTCACAATCTAACCAGTTCCTTAATCTTATTTTCCCTCATTTAACTAAATCTCCCCAATTTATGAAATAATGAATATCCTTAACTTGTTCTATATTATCATGAAATTGTTGCCCGCTACACTAACTCCCAAGCTTCATCGCTTTGGCTTACGCCGTACTCCATTGAGTATTCTCATGGCGGGCCTATTATTTTTACTATCATGGTAATTTAAAAACCTTTGCCTTTGCAATAAAAAGATTAATTTTAGAGTAGTAACAAAATAGAAAGTTTAATAAAGAGGTTTTGTTTGCTAAGGGGTTGGCTAAAGATTTTGGGGGAAATAAGAATGAAAATAAGTAAAAAATTTCTTTTTTTCTCTGCATATGAGAATATTACAGCAGTTGAAAATGCTAGAGAATAAGAATCTCTTTTTCTTTAATTTTATTTATTCGGTAAATACTACACACTCATTACAAAGTAATTGACCATCAAATTCTTTTAATCTTTTATATTTTCCACATATTTCACAATTTGCTTCTATTGTTGGGAATATTTTCCTGTCCTCTTCCTTTAAGTTTAATTTATCAATATAAATTTCAAAAAGCTCCGGCTCTATCTTAAGTATATCCTTCAAAGTCAATATGCCTATTAGCTCATAATTGTGCATTACAGGCAATTGTCTAATATCTTTCTCCTGCATTGCTATCAGAGCATCGTAGATATCAGCATCAGGTTCAATAGTCTTAACTTCCCTTACCATAATATCGCTAACAACAATCTTCTTTGGATCTAAACCCCGGGCAATTATTTTATGAACAAGCCCCTGTTCTGTCAATATCCCAATAAGCCTATGACCCTCTTTAATAAGCAGATTTCCAACATCATGCTCACGCATTATTTTAGCACATTGTTCTGCTGTCTCATTAGGACCTATGTATATTGGTGTAGAAGTCATTGCATCATACACTGTTATCCCAGTTTTCATAATCCCCATGATAAAACAATACTTCCCAGCTTAATAAAAGTAATTAACCAGCAATGTATATTTGAAAGAACAATAATATTTAAAACAGAAAAGAGCCCTTCTTTTTTATTGTAATTCTTGCTCTGGACGCATCATTGGAAATAATATCACTTCTCTTATTGTTGATGCATTTGTAAAAAACATAATCATCCTGT
>JACPNI010000095.1:0-506 GCA_016185555.1 Candidatus Woesearchaeota archaeon
ATTGAAAGCAAAAGGCTTCTAGTGTATTGCTGTTAATCTCTTCCATCGTGATTAAGTTTTAGTGCAACGTTGAGCGAAGCCAAAAAACTCAAAGTTACGTAGGGACAAAATTTCTATCAAGAACGAAGTTCAACAAAGAAAAAGAATAAAGGACAAGAATTGTTTATTTTGTTCTCATAACTGTTTCATGCCATTTGTTATCTTCTTTATAGTATACCAAAATTTTTCCTTCTGGGTCTTTGAATGAAACCCACGGCGCTCTTGTAGCTGTAATATATCCTAAATCTGTTCCAAAATAACCTGCACTTAAAAATTCAAGATTTTGTACACGAGAAGGTAATTCATTTTTGTTTATTCTTGTTTCATGCCATTTTTTATTTTCAATATAAGATAATACCAAATTATTATCTGAGTCTTTGAATGAAACCCACGGCGCTCTTGCATTTCTAATAAATTTTAAATCTGTTCCAAAATAACCTGCACTTAGAAGTTCTAAATCTTTATAC
>JACPNI010000095.1:515-4280 GCA_016185555.1 Candidatus Woesearchaeota archaeon
CAACTAGTGCTAATCCTGTCAAAGCTTTTTGAATAGTCTTCATTTTATTTGCCTTCTGACATAGAGAAATAGCGTGAGTATTTAAATCTTTCGGTTTTATGTCTTTTGAAAGTAGTAACAATTATTGTTCTATCCGTAAATTTTGCTCTGTGGCACGATTGGGATTACTACAGGGTAAATGAATAAATATAGGCAAAGAACAAAAGCAAAAAAACAAATAATAATATTAAAAGAAAGCTTAGCTTATTTAAGGTTGATTTCGGCTCGCATATCAATTTCTCACTACCACAACTCGGGCAATAATTTTCATTGGCCTCTATTTTAGCCCCACATTTTTGACAATAAGCCATGATATAAGAAGCATTAATATTTATTTAAAGGTTATCAACAAGGTCTAGCTGGTCCAGTGCCTCTTGCAGGTTATCGTCTTCAGGTATAACCTCAATGCTGCCGCAAGACCCATCTGACTTGCAATCCAATCCATTTGGACACCCGCAAAGATCACATTTATCCAATACCACACCATTGCTAAAACAGTATTTTGGTTTATTAACGGAACATGAAGCTAATTTAGTGCCATCAGAACATTTTTTTTCTTCTTTTACAATAGGTTTTTTACTATTAGAGCACCCAGCTATAACAATTAAGATTAATATTACCAGTACAATTAATCTCTTGTTCATTTTATCTGTGATTTTGCTTTTTCTAAAAATTCTTTCCATTTTTTCTGTATATCATTAACTATTTGTTTTCTTTCAGCATTATTTTCAGCACTATTAAACTCTTGTTTCTTTATTTCTATTCCAGTAATAAAATCAGCAACAAGCTCTTTATCTGCACCCTTTTCAAGCATGCTCTCTGCCCTTTCTTCCAAATTATAAAATCTAAATTTAATCTCAGTAAAAACCAATTCTCTTACATCTTTTATACATGAAGCCCTTTCTGTTCCTAATTTATCGTTGCATTTTTTTATTTCTTCACTTAGATTCTGACCCAAACCGAGACCTTCCCTAACACACTTAAACCTCTCTGGACCATCTTTAAAGCGCCAGCACTTCTGGAATGATTTGTACCGAACTATACATTGTTCTCTTTTTAGTGCATTGCCTTTTATAGCTCCGCATTCTTCAGGAAGATATTTTATATCCAATTCCTTAAATTGTTCTCCCTGACTAAGCTCCAGTCTGCACTTTACCCTATCTCTCACTGTATCTAAATTCCCGCATTTTAATTTGGATTCTAAAGAAGAAACATATTCACAATCTGCTGACTCAAGAGGTTTCTTTCCTCCTTTTTCAATGCAAGTCTCAACCAAAGTACATTTTCTTGTTTGCTTACCAGATTCATCACATGGCGACCATTCTGTACAGGCATAGCTATTGTCTGTACAATCCGGGGTCTTAAATGTAGAACCTCCACTTCCCCCGCCTGCTGCATAAACCGAAGCCATTAATACTAGAAACATTAAAACAATAACACTCTCTTTTTTCATTCTAAAAATAAAAGTAACCTGATATATAAATATTATTTTATTTCATACCCGCATTTTTTGCAAACCTTATCTTCCTTATTTAACAAAGCCCCACAATTTGTACAATAATTATGCTCTCTTCTTAAAGAATCACCACCAGGGATTCTTTTCAGCTCAACAACACCAGCAGTCTCAAATGCCTTTTCTATCTCAGAATCAGTCCAGTTATTCCACTTAGCTCTTCCAATAATATCCTCCTTGTTATAGCCAAGCTCGAGCTCTCCTTTTACAAAATTTATCAATTTACTTACTGAAGCACCATTAGTCTTAACAAACTTTGCATCTATAGACTTTCTTCTGCTTTCTTCAAGCCTATCAAGAAAGGCTACATACTCTTCATGTATCAAATCTTCATTCCCATCAAGCTTAAGTTTCTTAATAATAACATCTAACGGTGGGGGGTCATTGATATTAATTTCTTCCTGTATCTTGTATAATGCATTGACAACTTTCTTTCTTTCAGATTCCCTGGACAAATATGACTCAGTTTTTTTAGGCATCTTCCTTATTACAAAATACCAAACCAAGAAAATAAGGATAACAAGAACTGCAATGGCAATCCTTATTGAAAGCTGGACAAACCAGCCCAATACCTTCTCGCAGCTGTTTATATTGCATTGGTAAGAGTAAAAAACACCATCCTTCAGGCATCCACAATCCTTACATGCATTTCTTGATGTCTCTCCTGTTGAGCATATGCCATCTGTGGGGTTTATTACGATAACATTAACAGATTCTTGTTTGGAGTATTCTTTTCCACGAATATTTGATGTTATTGAAGACTTTAATTCCACATTCCCATAACTTTCACCGGTTATCTCAACAGAAATTGATTTTCTTGATTTTGCAGGGATAAGCATTACACCTGTACATTGGTTCCCGGAACAATCACTGCCACTTATCACACCAGTTAAAGAAGCACCAGTTTTAACATTAAGGGTTAATTTTACATTTAAATCCTCATTAAGTGTGTTGTCTGCGCTTATAACGACCTTATTTGTTTCTCCTACAGCAAAAAGATTTTTTTCTGCGCTTATAACTGTATTAATAGGATCATTACACGTGCCATTAGTTTCTATCTCGCTGGTTTTGCATGCTGCATAAACATAAATAAGCAACAGCAAAAATATACAGAAAATTAGAAAATACCTTCCACTTTTCATAATCTTATAAAACCTTTCTTAATTTAAATAGGTATCCAGATATTTCTTAAGACTAAAACATAAAGAAAAATGTGACATACTCTTAGACCAAAAGTCCAAGGCTTCCTAATTCATAGACCAGCTTGCTCTTGAAAGAGTAGAGGCTTAATCTCCATAGGCGTAAATTCCGACAAGTCCTGCCGTACTAATGCTCTTTTAAGTATTTCTTTTGCTGAATTATAATCCCTGTTTATTTCCAATCCACAGTTATCACACTTGTGTATCCTGTTCCATAATTCCTTATGAACCTTTATTCCACAGTTTGAACAGGTTTGTGTTGTTCCTCCAGGTTCTATCTTTGCTATCTGAACACCAGCTCTTTCAGCCTTGTATTCAATCATTTGTATGAACCTTGACCATGAAGCATCCATTATGTTCTTTGCATTGTATGATATATTAATAAGCCTTTAATATTAAGATTCTCTATTGCTATTAAGCTGTAATTGTTGATGTAGTATCTTGAAAGCTTATGAAGGAAATCATTTCTTTGATTTGTTATTTTTTCATGAATTACAGCTGTTTTTAATCTTTGTTTGTTTCTGTTATTTGAACCCTTTTTCCTTTTTGAAAGCTTCTTTTGTGCTCTAGCCAGTTTTTTCAAAGATTTACTCAGGTGTTTTGGATTATTAAAATGATTTCCATCACTGTCATAAATATAATTCAAAATTCCTAAATCAATACCAACTTTATTCTTATTTTGTGTTTTAATTATTTCTTCTTTATTTTCTGCAGTTATTGAAGCAAACCATTTTCCTGATGCTTCCTTCTTTATTGTTACTTGCTTTATCTTTCCATTAATGTTTCTATGGCATCTTATCAGAATATTTCCAATCTTTGATAAATGTAATATCTGACATCTTTTTCCCACATTAGTTAACTTGAATCCTGATTGGTTATAAGTAAATGTCTTAAACCATTCTTTGCCTTTAAATCTTAATCTTCCGATCTTCTTGCCCTTTTTCTTTAATCTTGATAATGATCTTAAGTTAGAAAATAAACGATAGTTCTCATATTGCAGGACTTTAGAGTAGA
>JACPNI010000104.1 GCA_016185555.1 Candidatus Woesearchaeota archaeon
CGATAGGTTATTGCTTAGATAATCTGCATATAAGGTATCTGGGTTATCACTTTGGATAGCTACAAAAGAATTTTTTTCTAAATCAATATGCATTTGAGTAAAAATTTTCTTATTTATTTTTTCTATAATTATATCTATATCCTCTGTCCCCCTTACTCTCCCTGAAGCAATAGCAACAAAACCAGATACAATAATATATTTTGCATACTTTTCAATAACCCGGCAAAATCTAACACAAATATCATTTAGTACATTTTTATCATAAATCTTTCTTTCCATATATAATAAATAAGGTCGGGTTGATATAAAAATATACCTATATAAAATACTGAACTTCTAACCTATATTTAAGACTATAATCATACTTAAAAGATAAACCTTGGTTTCTATAGGGATGATAAAATTCTCCCATTTAGCAGACTGTCATATAGGGAGCTGGAGGGAAGATAAATTAAAAGACCTAAGCATAGAGGCGTTCAGGAGAGCAGTAGATAAAAGTATTGAAGAAAATGTTGATTTTATGCTGATTGCTGGTGATTTGTTTGACAACGCACTCCCAAATATTGACTTAATAAAAGAAGTGGCTGGTTTGCTTAAAAAAACCAAGGATAATGGGATTTCAACATTTATAGTCCCTGGAAGCCATGACTTCTCAGTATCAGGAAAGACAATGATAGATGTCTTAGAAAAAGCAGGTTTAGTGGAGAATGTTGTAAAATTAACTGAAAATAATCTGGAAATGACCTTACATAAAACAAAAAATGAAAAGCACGTCAAGATAACTGGGTTGCACGGCAGGAAAAGCGGGCTTGAGAAACAGGATTATGAATCTTTGAACAAAGAACTATTGGAAAAAGAACCAGGGTTAAAAATATTTATGTTTCATACAACAATAAACGAGTTTAAGCCTAAAGACCTGGAGAAGGTTGCTGGGATAGACGTTAAAATACTACCCAATAATTTTCATTACTATGCTGGGGGTCATATCCATATAATAATGCAGGAAAAATATGGAAATGGGCTGATAACTTATCCTGGGGCATTATTCCCAACTAATTTTAAAGAGGTAGAGGAATTTAACCATGGGGGATTTTATATTGTAAACATTGACAAAGAGGTTAATGTTGAAAGGATACAAATAAATATTAAAGAAGTTCTATCTTTTAACATTGATTCTGAAGACAAGACGCCAGAGGAAGTTGAAAAAGAATTCTTTGAACTTATTAACAATAAAGAAATAAAAGATAAGATAATAACACTAAGAATCGCCGGGATCTTACGGGCAGGAAAGCCAAGCGATATTAACTTCATAAACATAATGAAAAATCTTAGTGATGCTTATTTTGTTTTAAAGAATACCAATAAATTATTTGCTAAGGAATTAAACAATATAAAAGTTGAGACCGGAAATGTAGAAGAAATAGAAGAAAAACTTATAGTTGAGCAGATAAAAGACCAGGAAGCTGATTTTCTTGACGGCAATGATAATATCTTTATTTCCAATCTAATAGAGGCACTAAATAAGGAGAAATCTGAAGGTGAAAGGAACATAGACTTTGAAAATAGGATAATAAAAGATGTATTCCCGCTGCTTAAAATATGATAATTAAAAGCATAAGATTGAATAATATAAGAAGCTACACTAGTTGTTATTTGGATTTTCCTAGTTGCAGCACCCTATTGTCCGGAAACATCGGTTCTGGCAAGAGTACAATCTTATTGGCGATAGAATTTGCACTTTTTGGGTTAAGCACCAGCCTTACAGGCGATTCTTTATTAAGAAATGGGGAAGACAATGGTTTTGTAGAATTGAATTTTGAAGTTGATAATAAAAAAGTTATTATAAAAAGGGTGCTTAAGAGAGGTCATGACTCTATTACTCAGGGCAATGGTCATATAGAAATAAATAATGAAATCAAAAAATTAAGCCCTTTGGAGCTTAAGCAGGCAGTTATTGAACTAATTAATTATCCAAGGGAATTGCTGACAAAATCAAAATCGCTAATATACAAATATACTGTTTATACACCACAGGAAGAAATTAAGCATATACTTACAGGGGATGATGAGATCAGGTTAGACATATTAAGAAAAGTTTTTGGCATTGACAAGTATAAAAGAGTAAAGGAAAACTCTTCAATTATCCTAAATAAGATAAGAGAAAGAAAAAATTCATTTTTAGGAATTGTGATTGATCTTGAGGAAAGAAAATCTGAACTAGCAAAAGAAGAAGAAAAGCAGTCCATGATTGTATCGAGGCTTGAAGAGATTAAGCAAAAACTGGCATTAAGCAATAAAGAAGTGGAAATCAAGAAATCAGAGATAAATGAAATTGAAGCAAGCAGTATAAGACTTAAGGAACTGAATAATAAACTGGCAATTAATGAAATTCAAATACAAAACTCTACTGATAAGAAGAAAAGAACTGAAGAAGAAATAATTAAGAAAGAATTGCAGATCAATGAACTTGGTGATATTGTATTTTTGAACCTTGATGCTACAAAAGCACTTAAAAAAGCAAAAGAAATTGAGTCAATTGAAGTTGAGTTAAGGACTCTTAATGGAAGGTTAAGCCAATTAAAGGAAAAAGAAAGAAATTCTCTGGAAATCAAGAAAAGCATTGAAAGCTTAGATATATGTCCATTATGCAGGCAGAATGTAAGTAGTGAGCATAAAGCAACCATAGTAAATACTGAAAATAAAAAAATAGAAGAAGCATTTGATGAGGTTGTCTCTATTACTGCGAAAAAAGCTGAAAAAGAAAGCCAGTTAATTATTGTTAAAAAAGAGCTTGAAAATATAAAGGCTGAGGAAAAGGATGCAGAATTAAATAATTTAAGGTTCAAAGCACTTGAAGAAAAGAAAAAAACAAAAGAGGAGCTTCTTAACAATAAACTCGTTAACATTAAGGAAATTGATGCATTAAATATAGAAAGAAATAAACTTTTAGAAGAAAAAGGCAGATTTGACCCAGACATTGAGGATTCTTATATAAGAAACAAGAAAGACCTTGAAAGATTAATAATTAAACAAAGGGAATTTGAAATTGCAAGAAATTCTTATGAAGTTGAGTTAAGACTATTGCATCAGAAAAAAGAAACCCTTATTAATGAAATTAGCAAGAAAGAGTCTGCAAAAAAGGAAATACAGAAATTAAGCTCCATAGAATATTGGCTGGATAGTTCTTTTGTTAATTTAGTGGAAACAATAGAAAAACAGGTTATGTTAAGGATCTATGCTGATTTTAATGGCTTATTCCAAAAATGGTTTTCCATGCTTATTGATAATGAGAACCTGATTGCAAGGCTTAATGAAAATTTTTCACCGTTAATTGAACAAAACGGCCATGATATTGCCTATGATTATCTTTCCGGTGGGGAAAAAACAGCCTGTGCATTGGCATATAGGCTTGCTTTAAACCAGGTAATCAATAACCTTATGAGTAATATAAAAACAAATGATTTGCTTATTTTAGATGAGCCCACAGACGGTTTTTCAGATGAACAATTAGATAGAATGAGGGATGTATTGCAGGACCTAAAGATAAAACAAATTATAATAGTAAGTCACGAGGCTAAAGTAGAAGGTTTTGTTGATCACATTATAAGGCTGCAGAAGAAAAACCATGAAAGCCTTATCGTTACCTGATTAAAATCCATCTCTTAAAACCCATTTCTTCAGGTGTTTTTCATAAATAGCAATTTCTTCAGGCTTTATTGGCTTATACTTGACAGGTGTTCCAATTGCAGATCCAGGTTGATAATGAACAACAGCATCTGCTCCTAATAAATGTGCTTTGACTCTTAACCAAAAACTATCTTCTCCTTGAATAAATGTCTCAGGCTTTCCAGTATCTACGCGTTCTAGTGGTTTTCTTAATTCTCTTTCAACTTCTTCAGTTGTCCCTTGATAGATCTTAATATCTTTAATAGCGTCTTTTAAATCTTCCAGGTTTGCTTTTTGAAATTCATTAACTTTTGTCCATTGCCATTCTGTAAGGTTTCTATTTTTAATTGCATGGGGTGTCGTTTGATAGAATAAAAATGGCAATCCAATACCAAAAAAACTAAAAAATTTACCAAACTTAAATAAAGAGCCTTCATTTCTTTTAAAACTAATTTCATCTATAACTCTGTAATTAGATGCATCGTAAGTTAGATGATGTAGGTATTTTCCGGGTTCCACACGATTTGGACATTCATAAGTTCCACTTCTTCCTAATACGTGAACGTTATTCCCTTCTTTTCTTACAACATCAATTTCTTCTAGCCTTTCATATTTATGATTCATATTACTAACCTCCAAATATTAACTAAATCCTCATCCCTAGAATAGTGTACTTCGATTTTTTCAACGTAACCATGGTTGCAATTGCTTGGATCTTGAGGTGAACACCAGTCTGTATAAAATTCATTTTGTTGAACTGCAAAGGCAACTGCATCAATAAACCTTCCATGGAAGATATCTTTCATTGGCTCACGATATCCATAGTCTCCCCTAGATCCACCAACAATCCTATAAAACCCATCCAATCCAATAGGATAATTTGGAATTGTACTATCTTGTCGAGCTCTTTGTAAATATAGTTTTACTTTTTCTACTAGGCCTTCTTTCATGCTTTATGCCTCAATAAATGAATTTTTAAGTATTTGTGTGATAAAGAATATAATATTAAATTACCAAACAGGAAAAACATAATTTTAAATACTATTCTATTACTGCTTAAAAATTGGTGGTTATATGGATGAGTTAAAAACACGTGATGATGTAGAAGCTAAATTTAAATGGGATCTTTCTGCTATCTATAAAAAAGAAGCTGACTGGCAAAATGCACTTAGTGGATTGAAAAAAGAAGTTGATGATATTTTAGTATTTAAGGGCAAGCTTCATGAGGCTATTGAGCTTGAGCGATTTTTACAAAAGTATGTTGCACTGGGTATTAAGCATGATAGTGTATTTGTTTATTCAATGCTAAAATTCAGTGAAGATACTTCTAATGAACACTGGCAGGAGCTTAAAGACAGGGTTTATCAATTAAGCACAGAATATAATGCAAAAACCGTATTTGTTAGAAAAGAGCTCTCCTTACTTAGTAATTCAGATATAGATAACTTAATGAAAACTAATTCAAATTTAAAACCATTTGAGTACTTTTTAAGAGAATATGCACGATTCCAGCCATATATCTTATCTGAAAAAGAAGAAGATCTCCTTGCACAATTAAAAATAGTTTTAGATAAGCCAGAAGATATATTCGCAGCATTTAGCTATGATAATATTGTATTTCCAAAGATTAAAAATAAAAAAGGCGAAGAAATTCAACTTTCCCCCAGTTCATATATCGTTTTGATGAAAGACTCGGATAGGGATTTAAGAAAGCTTGCTTTTGAGGGTTTTTACCAACCATATAACCAGAATATAGACATATTGGCAAATATTTATGCCGCTAATCTTTTGGCTAATACACAGCTTGCAAAAATCAGGGGCTATAATTCGGCCTTAGAGATGAGCCTTTTTCCCGATAATGTAGATTTAGAAGTTTATAAGAATTTGATTAGTATAGTAAAAGAAAATAAAGATTTAGTCTCAAGATACAACCAACTAAGGATCAAAGAATTGAATCTGGATAAATTATTTTTTTATGATAATTATGTTCCACTTGTTAAACAATTTGATAGGGAATATTCTTTTGAAGAGGCAGTGGCAGTTGTTCGTGAATCATTAATGCTTCTTGGAGATAAGTATATCCAACTTTATGATAAATCCTTGAAAGAGAATAGGGTAGATATTTTACCATCTAAAGGCAAGCGTTCAGGCGCATTTTCATGGGGTACATATGCTGCAGGGGGCTATACTTTCTTAAATTATACTAAAAAATTGGATGATATTTCTACTTTTGCACATGAGATGGGGCATACAACATTTAACGAATGTTTATTATATGACTATCTAATAAATCATGCTAAATCTAATGACGAGAAAAAGTATTATATTGATAGTTACCTGGAAGCTATCCGGGGTACATTCTTCAGACAATCTATGTTTGCTGATTTTGAATTAAAAACCCATGAATCAGCTGAGAAAGGTGAGCCCCTTACAGCTAAAATTTTGACTGATATTTATCGTGGAGTTTTGGCAGAGCATTTAGGGCCAGAGATGACCATAGATGAAAACCTGGACAAAGAATGGTCAAGGATACCACATTTTTATAATGATTTTTATGTCTACAAATATGCTACTTCATTGAGCGCATCTATTGCCTTATCTCAAAGAGTCTTGAATGGTGGGCCTAAAGAAGTTGAACAATACTTTAAATTCTTGAAAGCTGGCAGCTGTAAAGAACCTTTAGCAATACTTAAAGATGCCGGCATAGATATGTTAAAACCAGATACTTTTAGGGTAACTACAAGATTATTTGAAGATCTTATTAATCAATATGAATCTTTGTGAATAAATTTATAAAATCATAAATAATAAAGAATTCATGGAAATTCTTAAACTAAACCAAGTAAAAGAACGTGAATTTATTAGAAAGATAAAAGAGGGAGCTGTGGTAATATACCCAACAGATACAGTTTACGGAATAGGCTGTGATGCACTAAACTATACCGCTATAGCTAGAATAAGAAAAATAAAACAAAGAGATGACAAGTCTTTTTCTATAATAGCACCTGATAAAGAATGGATAATAAAAAACTTTTATGTAAATAAGCACTACATTGAAAGATTACCTGGGCCATTTACATTTATACTTAAACTAAAAAAACAGGGTATAGTTGCATCAAACATAACAAACAACAAAATACTAGGTTTAAGAATACCAAATCATAAATTTACATCGAAGCTACAAAAAGCTGGAATACCATTTGTAACTACCTCAGTTAATATTTCTGGACAACAGCCGGTAAACTCAATAGAGGAGATACCACATGAGATATTAAAGAATGTTGATATAGTTATAGACGATGGGAAAATAGAGAATAACCCATCAACAATAATTGATCTAACAGGAAAAATAGCCCGGATTGTAAGAAGGTAAATATGTGGAGAATCATTGATGTACAGTATTATAATCCTTATATGAACATGGCCATTGATGAAGCTATTTTAGAATTTGTTTCTAAAGGTAAATCGGATAAAACAATAAGGTTCTACAGATGGCAACCAAGTGCGGTTTCTTTAGGAATAGCCCAGGATTCCAGTATAGTTAACGGCAATGTAAACATAGTAAGGAGGCCTACTGGCGGAAATGCTGTTTATCACCATGAAAGGGATTTTACTTATAGTGTTGTAGCTCCTAAAAATTTATTTAATAACAGCTTAAGAGAAGCCTATAAACAAATCTGTAATTGTATAATTAATGCAATAAATTCTTTCTCTTTAGAGGCTAAATTGGTAGGTAAAAATGATATTCTAATTGAAAATAGAAAGGTGTGTGGTAATGCTATTGATTTTTCAAGAAAAGATATATTCTTACAGCATGGTTCAATATTTTTCCATGACTGCAGGGATTTATGGTTAAAATTGCTTGATATTGAAGAAGAAAAATTAAAGATTACTTTTCTTTCAAATTATATAAAAGATGAAGAAAAATTCTATAACAACTTGAAGAAATCTTTTATTGATTTTTCTAAGGATTATTATTTTGGTGAATTAACTAAAGAAGAAAAACAACTAGCAGAGACTTTAGCCAAGGAAAAATACTCCAATATTAATTGGAATAAAGGTCTTAAGAAAGGAACTGCCTGTGCTGCTGATATAAGAGAAGACTAGTACTTTAAAATTTATTTTTGCGTTATACTGTTTATACCTTAAGTTTTGCTGTACATACCCCGACGCGAAATACTAGAACTCGGGATCCCAATTGCAAGTCAGGCTAGTCTTAAACTATTGTTGGTCTCTTATATAAGGCCCAAGAACCTTGGCAAAATCTCTTGCCTTCACACGCCATTTTTCTCCATCATTTAATGCACTAGGTACAGTTATTTCATTTAAAATTAATTTCCCTTTATCTATCCTGTAGCTTCTATCAAGCCATTGATCATGGCAAATAAGAGTGGCTTTATCTTTATCTGCTTGAAACTCTGCAACTTTTTTTGGTTCAACCCCCCTCACTAGTAGATATTCTTCAAAACTTCTTATTAGTTTTGCTGTTGGATCGCCTGTTAATTCTTGAACTTTTGCTTCTAATCTTTTGACATCAATAAAAGATATTCCAGTTACACTATTTCTATCGAATCTGGCTTCAACACCACCTCTATCTCGGCCAAATTTAGGATCTTCAGCTTTTAATTGTGTTAGAGCTTCGCCTATTTGTGGGCCATAAAGTTCAAAAGTCCTGTTTACAGGATCTTGGTATTGTCCATTTGGTTTGTTCATATTTTGCCTCCTTATTATGATATTTAATACAATATTAGTAGCAGAACTACTTTATAAACCTTTCGATTTATAACTACTAATAAGAGACAATAAAAGTGGGATTTATATGACTCCATTTAACGCAACAATACACAAAACAGCTAAATGGATACTTTCTTTGGATTAATACGCGAATCCAAAAAAATATTACAATATGAGAAAGGATTAACCTATACAATTATTTACTAATTTTTCTTTATCATTAGACCATTTAGCTTTCTTGAATCTGACTGAATCATACTTGCTACCCAGAATATTCTTTAGTTCAGGAACTGCTTGTGCTGCTGATATAAGAAGTGATTAATAATTTGAAGTTTACAACAATTTAAGAAGATCATCAAGTTCCAAATCTACTTGTCTCATAATGCTCTTCAAAGTTCCCTTTGCAAGTTCTTTGTGTAAAGGAACTGGTACGGTTATTTTTCCATTCTCTGTCTCTTTGTTAAGAATAGCATGACTGCCTTTAGTTCTAATATGTTTATATCCAATCTTAGAAAGAATTTTTATTAAATCTTTACCCGACAATACAGGTAGCTTTGGCACTTCTAGTCACCTCAACAACAGAAAATAATGGAAGTTCATCGCTTAATAATTCATCATACTTCTTCGGTTGTTCTTCTAAATATAGTTCTATGGCTTCTTTAATGTTTTTTACTGCTTCATCAGTGTCCTTTCCTTGACTAGCAATACCCAAGCTTAGGCAATGTGCTACAAAAACTGGTCCGCCGTTACTTAGTTTTTCTTTATTTATTACAATATCTACATAATATTTCTTTTCCATAATCTCTTAAGGTTTTCCTTATTATTTAAACCTTTTTGTTAGAACTTAGAATTGGCTTTGTAGTATACGGTTATTTAAGAGTTTAACTAGGGAAACCAAGAAAGATAAAATGGAGTTCTGTTAGTTAAAAGGAACTGCTTGTGCTGCTGATATAAGAGAAGACTAGCACTTTAAAATTTATTTTTGAGTTATATTTAAGTTGTCAAATACTGCAGTAAAATTACCACCACTGTTAAATTCATCCCTCCAGCCATAGGTAACGCTATGTAATCCGGACCTTAGTGTCAGGACGAAATCACTAATTTTGGTTAGTTGATTTTCTACTATTTTTTGGCTATTGAAACTGCATGTAAGCTTTCCTGTTTGAGAGTTATAAGATAAGGTCATTTTACCTGTAGTCTGTGGTACTGATCTAACCTCTGCACCAGAGCTTGCTGTCCTTATAACTTTACCATGATCTCCTTTGCTTAATTCACAATAGCCTCCTCTTGGGTGTTTTAGAGAAGATAAGTCAACTAGCTTTTCCACGCCTATAATCAGTGCAGCATCCCCAGTTACAACATCTGCGGTTAAATCAACATCTGCACTAATCGTAAAGTCTTTATCAAAAGCTATCTTTTGTTTTGTATATAAAACATTCCAGATTATATCATCCCTAGCATTTCCCATCATTATTATTTTATTATCCTGTGTTATAGAGCCAGGACCTTTTACACCAATAGAATATTTATTTGCATCAATTGAAGCCCCAGCAAAGGAATCAATACCGCTTTCTGGTTGTTCCTGAATTACTTGTTGTTTAATCTCTTTATCTACCGGTTTTACTTGTGTCTTATTTGAACTTTCTATATCAGATGAGTCTTTCCCCGTATCAGAACTTTCTTTAGGGATCTCAGGTTGCTTCACAGGGTAATCTGAAATATTTTCAACAGTTTTAACATTGCTCTTAGTATCTTTATTGATTTCCTGAATTCTAGAAGAACAGCCAATAACTATAAAGACAAGAGCAATTAATATTAAAATAAAGTATGTTTTTGATTTCATGTATTTTAAAAGAAATCCTTACTAACTATATAAATATTTTCTTCTACTTCTTACATTGTACTTCTTACGCTGTTATTAATTAACCCTTCTTTACCATCGGGGATACATTACTTCTTGAATTAAGCAATATTGTTCTTTAGTTGCTCCTACTTCATTTTAGCCTTAATTATTGGGGTATTTTTTATGTCTCTAACTATTTATTGCTATAGATACTTAATAGTGGTTACAAACAAAAGATTTATAAGGAGCCATTGTATAGCGTAGCAGTATTAATTATAGGAGATTAACAAAATGGCAAA
>JACPNI010000112.1 GCA_016185555.1 Candidatus Woesearchaeota archaeon
ATTAGCAGTAACAAATATCTTCTGCAGGCTGATTTCGCAAATAATCTTGTTAAAAATTTTTATATTGAATACAGCAAGGAACCGGATTATTACTTTATAAATGAATGCTTTATACACAATGCGAATTATGGCGGCAGACAACTTACAACATCCAAAACTTGTGGCACTAAACCTTCTATTGAACTGCCTAAAGTTGAAGAAAAAAAAGAACAGAAACCTCAGGTTAAGAATGAATCTGTCCCAGAAACACCTAAAACTGAGCCTGTAAAAGAAGAAGTTAAGCCAAAAGAAGAGGCTAAAGAAAAAACTGCTGAGAAAGAAACCCAGAAAATTGAAGAAGCAAAGCCGGTGAATTATAAATATATCTGGATTTCAGTATTAGTCATAACTGTTATACTGGTTGTTGTTTTTATTATAGTTAAAAGAAAGAGTGAAGATAATTTAATCTAAAGGATTATTTGTTTTTGTATTCTGGTTCATATGATTCAAATAATTTCCTATGCGGCTTGTATACCTCTTTCTTGAATACATCATAAATTATGGCCTTTCCACTAACTTGTGCTTTTTCTTGCTCAAATCTTTTACATTCTATTAAAGATTCTTCTAATGTTTTGTATCCTTTCTGAAACCAATGTATAAAGTCTTCTGTCGGACCGCCGGGACCTTCAAAACGAAAAGGTGAATTATGGGTTGAGTACATCACACCATATCTATCTTTCCTAATGAACTTGTTGTATGCAGGATATGTGATGCATTTGAATAAATATTCGGCGAGTTCAAAACAAGGCCTAATACCTTCTTTAATCGCCCCCATCGTAATTTTATTTTTTTCTTTTTTTGATTTCATTTTTAGTTTTGAATTATCTCTTAAAGCACACGCCAGGATTCGAACCTGGGAATAATCGGGTTCTTCTTAAATTTGCAGCCGATCACGTTAACCGCTTCGTCACGTGTGCATATTAATCTGGACCTATTATAGTCTTATAAAACTTTCTTTAGATAATGTACGGGCCTGAAGGGATTTGAACCCTCGACCTTTAGCTTAGAAGGCTTACGGAATTTCTTAACTTTACCGCTCTATCCAAGCTGAGCTACAGGCCCAATGACAATTTACTTAGTTTATTCCTTTTTTTAAACTTTACTTACACCTAAGAAACATTTATTAATTATCCTCATAGAGGTTTATTATGGTAGAGTTACAGGATATAGAGAAAAAATGGCAGCATGAATGGGAAAAATGCGAAGTATTTAATGCTCGTATAAATAAAAATAAGAAAAAGTTCTTTGCAACGTTTCCATATCCTTATTTAAATGGTCCATTGCATATTGGGCATGCATTTACCTCTACCAGGGTTGATGTATTTTCAAGGTACAAAAGGCTTAAAGGGTTTAATGTTTTATTCCCATTTGGGTTTCATGCAACAGGGGAACCGATTGTAGGTATGGCAAAAAGAGTTAAGTCCCATGATCCAAAGCAGATTCATATTCTTAAGGAATCTGGTGTTAGTAATGAGGATATTAAAAAATTTGAGGATCCTTATCATATTGTTAAATTCTACAAGTCTTTAATTAAAGAAAACGCCAAATCTTTGGGTTTGTCAATAGACTGGACAAGAAGTTTTACAACAATAGATCCGGAATATACAAAATTTATATCCTGGCAATATACCAAATTAAAGGACTTAGGGTATATTGTAAAGGGAACACACCCCGTAATATGGTGCCCGAAAGACCAAAGCCCAACCGGGGATCACGATAGGTTGGAAGGTGAAGGTGTTTCTCCAGTTGAATTCACATTGCTTAAATTTAAACTCAATGATTCCTTTTTAGTTGCGGCTACTTTAAGGCCTGAAACAGTTTTTGGTGTTACAAATATGTGGGTGAAGTCAGATTCTGATTTAGTCAAAGCCAAAGTAAACAATGAGAAATGGATTATATCAAAAGAAGCTGCTGTCAAACTCTCTGAACAGTTGAAAGATGTTAAAATTTTAGAGGAATTTAAAGGAAAAGAATTAATCAACAAGTCTTGTGTTAATTTAGTAACAAACAGAGAGATAAAAATTTTAGCAGCAGATTTTGTTGATCCTGATAATGCAACAGGCATAGTAATGTCAGTTCCTGCACATGCGCCTTATGATTATATTGCTTTGAGGAATCTTGAAGAAGAAGGTTTCTTGGCTGCTAACGAAATCAAGCCAGTTTCTTTGATTAAAGTAGAAGGTTATGGGCAGTTCCCGGCTATTGAGGTTTGCAATAAGTTTAAGATAGAGAATCAAAAGGATTCAAGATTGGATGAAGCAACAAAAGAAGTTTACAAAAAAGAATTTCATACCGGGATATTAAATGAAAATTGTGGTAAATATAATGGTTTAAGGGTTTCTGAATGTAAAGAGGTTATAATTAAAGATCTAAAGGAACAAGGTATTGCAGATTCTATGTTTGAAACTGACGATACTGTTGTTTGCAGGTGTAACACAAAATGTGTTGTTAAGATATTAAAAGACCAGTGGTTCCTTAAGTATTCAGATGAAAAATGGAAAAAACTGGTTAGAAAATGTCTTTCTGATATTTCTTTATACCCCG
>JACPNI010000105.1 GCA_016185555.1 Candidatus Woesearchaeota archaeon
CATGGAAGGTACTTCAACATGCAAAGAAGTCATTAAAGAACGGTCATTTCCTGGTTTCATATTTGCCAACAATAACTCAAGTAATAGAATTAGTTAAAAAAACAAAAGAGTATAACTTTATGTTTATAAGAACAATTGAGCTTTTAGAAAGAGAATGGCATGTAGAAGAGCAAGTTGTAAGGCCAAAATCAAAAATGATCGCCCATACAGGATTCATTGTTTTTCTAAGGAAATATTAATAAACCAATAATTATAGGATTAATTTAACATGGATAAGCAAATGAATATTGAAAGGATTACACCAGATACAAATATATTAATAGAAGGCTTTCTTTCAAAGAAAATTGAAAATAAAGAATACAAGATAAAGGAATTAATAATACATGAGGCAGTTTTGGCAGAACTCGAGCATCAGGCAAATCAAGAAAAAGCAATTGGTTATCTTGGGTTAGAGGAGCTAAAGAGATTAAGAGAACTGTCAGGTAAATTTGAGTTTAATATAAAATATGCTGGCCAAAGACCAAAGCCTGTTGAGATAAAATATGCTTCTCTGGGTGAGATAGACTCCTTAATAAGAGCCTTAGCTTATGAACAGGATTCTACATTAATAACATCTGACAAGGTTCAACACAAAGTAGCTGAAGCAAGAGGAGTTAAAGTAATTTATATTAAAGTTGAGGACAAAGCAAGAACACTGAAACTGGATAAACTATTTGATGCAACCACAATGAGTGTGCATTTAAAAGAAGAGGTTTTGCCATTTGCAAAAAAAGGCGTTCCAGGAAACTGGGAGTTTGTCAAAATAAAAGACAAGCCATTTACACAGGAAGAGATACAGGAGATATCAACCGAAATCATAGAGAATACCAAAATAAGAAGGGACAGCTTTATTGAAATAGAAAGGATGGGAAGCACAATTGTCCAGCTTGGTCCTTATAGAATTGTCATAACAAAACCACCTTTTAGTGATGGATGGGAGATTACTGCTGTAAGGCCTGTAAAGAAATTAACCTTAGAAGAATATGCACTTAGTGATAAACTTAAAGAAAGGATTGAACGTGCTGAAGGTGTGCTTATTGCTGGTGCTCCAGGTATGGGGAAAAGTACAGCCGCCGCGGCTTTAGCTGAATATTATGTCACAAAAGGGAAAATAGTAAAGACAGTTGAAGCGCCAAGAGACCTTATTCTAAGTAATGAAATAACGCAGTATGCATTATCACATGCTGATGCCCAGGAAATTCATGATGTACTCTTGCTTTCTAGGCCAGATTATACCATATTTGATGAAATGCGCAATACTTCTGACTTCAGGCTATTTGCAGATTTAAGATTGGCAGGAATTGGTTTCTTGGGTGTTATTCATGCAACTAATCCAATAGATGCAATTCAAAGATTCATTGGAAGAGTAGAACTTGGTGTAATCCCCCAAATAATTGATACTGTGATATTTATTAAAAACGGCCTAATAGACAAAGTATTAAGTTTAAAAATGACTGTTAAGGTTCCTTCCGGGATGACAGAGGCTGATCTTGCAAGACCTTTAGTTACTGTATCTGATTTTGAAACCGGAAAAACAGAATATGAAATATACAGTTATGGCGAAGAAACAGTTGTTGTGCCTGTTAATGCCAGTGAAAGATTTAACCCTGCAAAACAATTAGCTGCAAAATCAATAGAAGAAGAACTTAAAAGGCATGTTGGGAATGTAAAAGCAGAAGTCGTTGGCGATAATAAAGCAATTGTCTATATCCCAGAAAGAGATATAGCTAGTATTATTGGTAAGGAAGGCAAGAATATAGAGCAAATTGAAAAAAAACTTGGTTTGCATATTGATGTAAGGCCCTTAGAAGAAGAACATGGAGAAGAGAAACCAGTAAAATTTGATGCTGTAGAAACCGGGAAGTATATACTCATTTATGTTGACACGCCAAACAAGCCAGTTGATACTTATATCGATGATGTATTTTTATTTACCTCTACATCAAGTAAAAAAGGTGAGATCAAAGTTCATAAAAAAAGCAAACTGGGAAAAGCACTTTGGAATGCATTGACCCAAAAAAGAAAGATTGAAGTTAAGACAACAAGTTAAAATTTATTTTGCATATTGTTGTAATCTACCTTCTAAATGTTTTTTATATTTAACTGCAACTTCCTTAATCTCAGTTCCCGGTGGATGTGCATCAATCAATCTATTTTCAAATCCCCCCCATTTTGATGAATGACAATTCTCAAATACTAATAAAGAATTAGCTGCATCTTTATGATAATACCCACCAATTTTACACCAACCGACTTTTTTAAAACTATTTGAAAAAAGTTTCTTTTTTTCTACAATTCCATAAAACAAAAACCCTCCAAAGAATTCATCATTTAGATCATCTCGGTTCATATCTTCACCAGTTTTTATTCTATATCTTTCATCAACTTCTATGATTCCTGAAAATTCCATTTTAACCTCCAAAAATTTCTTTAATATTTATCTCGATTAGATTTAAAGCGTATATTTAAAACTTGCCTTTCCTAAAAGAAGTTCTCTTTCTGTCATTAACTTCATTTCGATGAACCTCTTTTACATGCACATCAAGGTTTCCGGGAGATTTTTTACAATAAGGACATTTCATAATACAATTATAAAACAATTCAAGCTTAAAAAGGTAACTAAAAAGTTTTAAAAGACAGAAATAACAAAGATAACATATGCCCGGGTAGCTCAGCTTGGATAGAGCGACTGCCTCCTATCATTGGAAGAAAGCAGTAGGTCGAGGGTTCAAATCCCTTCCTGGGCGCTTTTTATTAAATAAGTAAAAGTTGATAATATGGAAAAAGATACAAAACAAATAAACTGTATTGTTATTCATGGATGCCCATCAAATGTTGAGAAAACCAGAACTTATGATAAACACTGGATACCATGGATTAAAAAAGAACTCATTGCAAGAGGGATAGAAACAAAAACTCCTCTTATGCCAACACCTTGGAAACCGGATTATGAAAAATTCAAGAAGGAATTTGAAAAATATGAAGTTAATGAAAATACAATTTTAATCGGGCATAGTTGCGGTTGCGCTTTTTTGGTTCGTTGGCTAGGAGAAACGAAGAAAAAAATTTTCAAACTTATTCTTGTTGCACCCTGGAAAATTCCCGATAAAAATGATGAATTTAGAAAAAAATTTTATAATTACTCTATTGATGAAACAATCAAAAGTAGAATAAATAAAATTGTAATGTTCACTGCAGATGATGAAGAGGCTGATGGTAAAAAAAGTCTGAATATTTTCCATAATGCTTTGGGTGGGAAAATATTTGAACTTAAAGGAAGAGGGCATTACACCATGAAAGATACTGGAACCGAAGAGTTTCCAGAGCTATTAAACGAAATTGTTAAATAGTTGGTTTGAACATCTTACAATAGCTAGTCAAATATGACAATGTCGAAATTTAACAAACTTTAAGAGAAGAAAATGGAAATTGAAACAGTCTTTGTGGAAGTATTCGGAAGTAATCCAATAACGAGGGTCCTGGATTTTCTTATAACATTCCAGCTATTTGACTATCCGCTGACAGAAATCGCAAGGAATTCTGGAGTTAGCTATTCAAC
>JACPNI010000106.1 GCA_016185555.1 Candidatus Woesearchaeota archaeon
CTAAAAAAATACTTGAAATAAGAAGAAAAGCAGAAAAGGAAACCGGTGAAAGAAAAGAATTCCTGGCAAATGTAACCGCAGAGACAAAAGAGATGATTAAAAGAGCCAGATTTGTTAAGGAAAATGGCGGAAGCTTTGTAATGATTGATTTTTTTACTGCTGGATTTGCTGGATTCCAGACATTAAGGGATGAATGTGAGGACTTGGGATTAGCAATACATATCCATCGTGCATTTCATAGCTTATTTACAAGAAATCCAAGGCATGGAATGTCAATGCTTGCTTTAGGGAAATTAGTGAGGTTAATTGGCGGAGATACATTGCACATTGGCACGATAGTTGGTAAGTTAGTCGGAACCAGGGATGAGGTTCTTGCTATTGAAAGGGAAATTGAGCACAATATAGATCCATATTTCAAAACAAAACAACATGTGCTTAATCAAAAATGGTATGATATTAAACCGGTAATGGCAACCTCTAGTGGTGGATTACACCCAGGACTAGTTCCGTATATAATCAAAACACTAGGCAAGGATATTTTAATACAAATAGGCGGTGGTGTCTTAGGAAACCCATTAGGCCCAAAAGCAGGTGCAATGGCATTGAGGCAGTCAATAGATGCATCATTAAAAAATATCACACTAAAAGAATATGCAGAAAAGCATAAAGAGCTGAAAGCGGCGCTTGAAAAATGGGGATCAGAAAAGCCGATTTAGGGTTTTTCCAGTTTTGGGCAAAATAAAGTCTTGGTTTTATTCAATACAACAATACAGCTTGAACTATTTATTTTTTCACATCTACCAGTATCTTCGTAAAAAGAATCAGCCACGCATGTTGCATTAATGCACTCAACAGTATCCTGGCATTCCAAGCTTTGCTTTTCTGGAACTTTAAAAGAAATCTCAGTTCCATATTTATCTATCCCGTAAAACAAAATACCAACTATTGCCACGAATATCAGTAACTTAAAAATAAATTTTGTTGCCTTTAAAATAAACTTCATTAATATAACCGCAGCTAATATAATAATTATGATTACTATCCAATTCATCCTAGCACCTTTGGCAGGTCTTTTATGCTGTTAATGATATAATCAGGATTTTCTTTCTCCAACATTTCTCTTGTATGGTTCCCAGTCAATACTGCAATCGCCTTAACACCTGCTCTTTTTCCGGCGATTATATCATATACTGTATCACCAACCATATAACTTGCTTTCATGCATAACATCCTCTCTGCCTTGAATATCTCATCCGGATAAGGTTTTGCATGCTCAACTTCATCACTTCCAACAAGCAAAGCAAACAAACCAGGATCAAAACCTGCTGCTTTTAAAACAGCCACTATTTCACTATGCCTTCCATTGGATATAACTGCAATCCTGTATTTTTTGTGTAATTTTTTTAATGTTGACTTAACACCTGGAAAAGGCTTTATGCATTTCTTTGATTCATTCATTATAATCCTATGGTGGTCTTCCATAATTTTATTTACCTTGTCCCATGAAAGACTTGGAAATAATTCATGAACTATTAACTTTCCTAATTTACCAAACCTGATCTTAAGCTCTTTATCTGCAACCATAGAAAGATTGTTCTTTTTGAATGCTTTATTGTACGCAAGCAAATGCGCTTTGTCAGCATCCACCAGCGTATTATCCATATCAAAACAAATAAGTTCCATTTTAAAACAATTCCAAGTATTCTTTTTTAACAGCCTTTACAAAGTCCTTTATATCCTTATGAACCCCCATTTCAGATATTATCCCTGTTATGAACTTTAAGTCTATTACATCAAAAGCCGGATTCAATATATTAACATTCTTTGGCGGATTTTTCCATACTTCCTGTGAATCTCTTTCTTCTATCTTTTCATATTTTTTATTGCTAAACTTCCATGAATCAGAGCAGACATAAACAGGGACTTTGTATTCATAAGCCAGTCTGGCAAATATGCTGCTTCCTATTTTATTGTAAACTCCATTAACTGTTATAGCATCTGCGCCAATAAGCATAATATCTGCTTTTCTGACTGCTACCTCGGCCCCTGAGTCAACTAAGTGATAAACCTTAATCCCATAATCTGAAAGCTGTTTTGCTGTTATTCTTCCCTGAAAAAAAGGCCTTGTTTCAGTATTATACACAATAGGATTTTTTAGTTTTTTAATGACAGCAACAACAGTGGAACTATGGCAATGTGTGTATATAACTGAATTTGGTTTTACAACCTTAGACCCAATCATTGAGATTTTGTTTAATGCAGAATGAAAATGCCGAAGCGCTGCTGGAACAAGTTTATTTGGATTGGACCTGGCAAAGTTAATTGCATTTCTGAGCAAGGGTTCTGTTGGCCTAAGGTTTAACAGTTTGGAAATTGATTTCTTATCATTCATTATTAACAAAGCCTTGACTCCGGCTTTAGCAATATTCTCTGCACCCTGGATTTTTAAAGACTTTATATCACTACAGATTTTATCAAAGGAATTCATAAGATTAATTAGTTTATGATATTTGTGAACTACCACTCACTTGGCTTACGCCGAAGTCATAGCTTCATATTTCATCGACAATTGCTCTTGTGAAAAAAGAGTCTGACATCATCTCCACGAAGGCAAGTTCCTTACCTGATAAGACCAAAGAAATGATATTCATATACTTTTCTATTCTCCAATTCATCTGCAGTATAAGGAAATTATTGCACTCCTATTTCTTAAGGTATGAAAACTACATAAAAGAGAGATTCTCTAATTGGAAGGACCCCTAGTTTTCCTTAAAATGGATGGAAGAAGCGTTGATGAGTTTGTTAAAAATTCAAATGTACTAACTGGACCATTTGGACTAAATCAGTGGATTCCAATTTTGATATATATAGTATCAATAGGGATTGTTGGCATAATAATCCTGTTGACTTATTTCAAATAGTATCTAATACTTGAATCTTCTTTCATAATCTTTATGGTCCATCCACTCTAGGAGGATAGAAATTATACAAACTTCATCATGTGCAACAGAATAAAGCAATCTCCATCCTCTTGGTAAGTCGTATTTCCATAAATTGTCAATTCCATATTTATCAATATAGACTTTTGGAATAAGTCGCTTAGGCACTTGTATCCCGCAGAAAGCATTTTGCCCTAAATCTTGCGTTGCTCTAAATATCCAATCATAAAGCATTTTATCTTCAACTTTGGAATCTTTTAGCTTTTCAAAAGCCAATTTTAACTTCTCATCACCAAAATGAACAACTGACTTCATCTTAATCTAAGTTCTGGTTTTGATAAATACTTTCTTACTAATTCTGGATTCCAAATCCAAGCAATTTTTCCTTCTCTATCTATTGCAATTTTGTTTGAGTTCAACAAATAATCAAAAATAACACAGAAAGTTTGATACATCATTTTTCTTGGAAGATTCTCCCATAAACTTCTTTTTTTGTATTCTCCAGAATTTTCTCTTATAAATTCTTCTACCATAAGTACAGTATCTAATTGCGGATAGTGTAATATATTTTTTTGCGTTATTAATTGTGCCATATTTGTTATATAAACTTATACAACTATTTAAATGTTTCGATTTTAAAGGTAGCAGGACAGAATTAATTTAAGTCTCACTACCGACAGCAGAGAAAGTTATTTAAAGTTAGTAAGACAAGATAAGGATATGGTACTTGAATCCATAATAGGACCTAAAAAAGCAGAAAGGCAACCAAAAGAGATGTTCTTTTATGGTTTCTTATACAGTTTTGTAGCAGTATTATTAAGCCTGTGGATATTTGGCGATCAGGCAAGTTTGGTTATGGTTTTCTTAATAGTGCTTGCAAGCGTTCCTTTGGTTTACAGAACATTTAAGCTGGAGGAAAAAAAAGATGAAAAAATAAAAAATGAAACTACACTTCTAAGAGAGCATGCAAAAGCATTAACCTTCCTTATGTATATGTCCCTCGGGATTATATTCTGCCTGTCTTTATTCTTTATATTTCTACCTGAAAATGCAGTAAATAACCTGTTCCGCTCCCAGCTTACAACAATACAGGAGATTAACACAAGCGTAAACAGCGGATATGCCATAAGAAGCTCATTCATATCATCAATATTAATAAACAACTTTAAAGTATTGTTATTTTCAGTGCTTTTTTCATTCTTCTATGGGGCTGGTGCAATATTTATACTAACCTGGAACTCTTCGGTTATTGCTGCTGCTATTGGCACATTTATGAGAAAAAACATTAATGAATATATTGCCTCTGTAGGTTTCACAAAAGTTGCCGGATATTTTCATATATTCTCATTTAGTTTGCTGAGGTATCTAACACACGGCATATTTGAACTTCTTGCTTATTTTATAGGTGCTCTTGCCGGAGGGCTTATTTCTATAGTTGTTATAAGACATGGTATTGAAAGCGATAAATTTAAAAGAGTAATCAAAGATGCATTTATATTGGTGGTATTAGCAGTTGCAATACTAATATTCGCGGCTTATGTTGAGGTCTATATAACACCAAGTTTCTTTTCATAAAATGAAACCTGTAATTGAAGAAGAAAAGAAGGAATCTTTTTTTAATAAAAAAAAGATATTTGTGATAGGAATAGGCATTTTTATAATTGGCATAATGGTTCTCAGCGTTCTGGATTTAAGCATCAACAACAGCCAGCAAACAGAAAAAGTAACTTACAAGGGAATAAATTTTGTAAAGACCAATAATGGGTGGCTGGGTTATAAAGATGACAAGCCAGTTTATCTCGTTTATAGTCCCTTGGAAACAGCAAACATAACAATGAATATAAATAATATAGAACTACTTTCACTTACTTCTAAAAATTACCTTAGCTCATTGCCTGAAGATGGATTAAACGAAGCCATTTCCAGTTTTATCAACAGAGCTAGACTTCAAAGAACTCCAGTAAGTGCCTGCTATGAGGATATTAAATCATGTGCTGACCTACCGATAAAAACATGTGAGGATGCTGATATTAGTACTGGTGTAATAATATTTAAATACTCAAATGAAACAAAAGTAACACTGGCGGGAACATGCCTGACATTTGAAGGTGAGATTTCAGATTTAATAAAATATACGGATAAGTTAATATTAAACATTGACGGAGTATAAAGTGGAAGAAGACAAATA
>JACPNI010000110.1 GCA_016185555.1 Candidatus Woesearchaeota archaeon
CGCTTCATTTGGCAGGTTTAAATCAAAGAGGAAAGCACCCAGTTGCTGTTTTTCCAGAACCCTTTTAAGTTTTTCAGGAATTCCCCCGCCAGTTACATTTATTACAGCCTTAACATTTGCATTTTCCAGTTTTCCATAATCACCAATTAAACTGAGTATAAACTTTGTATATATCTTCGATGGAAGAACAATTTGTTTTTGCCACTCCCTTCCTACAATATTATCATAAAACCGCCATTCATCGCCATATTGCTTTTCCATTATCTCTCTTATTAGTGTAAAACCGTTTGACCGAAAACCATCTTCTTTTAGTGCAATTATGATATCATTTTTCCAGATTTGTTTGGGCATTTCCTTGCTTGGCTGTTTTATAGAGACCACTGTACCGGAAATATTCATATTATACTCACCATAACCGTTAACCCTCTTGCTTAATACAGCAGTCTCTCCAGAATGAGGATGGATAAATACACCGGCCTCATTTGCAGCATTTGCCAGGCCATCAGCAAATTGTTTCACGATGTTTAGGTCAAGTTTATTAGCATCAATGATATCTGTTATAAAAAGAGGTATATTCCCGGTTCGTATGGTATCGTCGCATAACATTGCAACTAGGTCATATCCAATTAAATCAAATCTTCCAAGTCTTTCATAAATTTCAATTTTAGTTCCAACACCATCACTGTTAGCATCAATGTCTGAGATGTCAACATTTATATTACTTCTTTTGTTGTGTAGCGTCTTAAGGCTTGCCTCATACATTATTTCAGAACAAATCTTTTTAAGTTTCTCAGTCATTTTTATTCCCTGATATTGCAATAGCCAATCAATCTAAATCTAGATCCAATTCTTCGCGATATAGTAACCCTGTCTTTTATGTCGGCACAGATTGGTAATTTAAGTACAACATGTATTATATTTTTTCCTAAGGAGGATACTATGCCTACTGTAGTTGCAGAATTCACATTTAGCATCAATGGCTCGCCTTTTTTTACTGGTTCAACAATTAATTCATCCTTGGATCCTACAACACGATTCAATAAATGAGGTTCAAGGTTAATCTCATTCCATACTTTTGGTAATTTTTCAGGATGCCCTAACATGTTGCCGGTTAATGAGTCTGCTTTAACTAGTGATGGGTCTAGTTTTGTTAAGACCCCAATTGAACCTCCGGGGTATACCTCATCAACAGAACTGTTTCCAGTTTTAAGTGAGCTTATTTCAGTCAGCAATGGATTCCATATTATCTTTCCTTCTTTTTCAACCTTTATCCCCGGCCTAATTTCTATTTTATCCCCAACCTTCAATATGCCTTGTTTCAAAGCTCCACCAAGAACGCCTCCGACCAGTTTGTTTATTTCTATTCCTGGTTTATTTATATCAAATGATCTTGCAATAAACATTATGGGATCTTTTGTCATGTCTCTTTCAGGTGTAATGAATTTTTCCTGTATAGTTTGCAGCAGCACATCAATGTTTATTCCATGCTGGGCTGATATTGGAATTATTGGTACATTTTCTGCAATTGTGCCTTTGACAAATTCTTTTATTTGCTCATAATTTTTTAGTGCGTTCTCTTCAGAAACAAGATCTATTTTATTTTGTACAATAATTATATTATTTATGCAAGAGATCTCTAAAGCCATTAAATGCTCTTTTGTTTGTGGCTGTGGGCATTCTTCATTAGCAGCTACCAACAACAGTGCTGCATCCATTATAGCTGCGCCCGAGAGCATGGTTGCCATAAGAGTCTCATGCCCAGGAGCATCAACAAGGCTTATTTTTCTTATTTGTTCTGCAGTGCTACCACATTTTGGGCATTTTTCTGATGTTATGTATGCTTCAGGCTCTTTGCATTTCTTGCATTTGTATATGGTTATATCAGCATAGCCGAGCCTTATTGTAATGCCTCTTTTTATTTCCTCAGAATGTGTATCTGTCCATTTTCCTGAAAGCTTTGAAACTAATGTAGTCTTGCCATGATCAACATGACCGACCATTCCAATGTTAATTTCTGGTTGGATAGGAATATTTTCTCTCTCAATTTTTTCTTCCTTTATACCTTTGGATTCTTCTTTCTTCTTTCTAACCATAGCTACTCAGAACCACAATTTCGTTTTTAAACCTTTCTTTATCTCTTTTTAGTTTGCTTTCCTGTAAGAACTAGATTATCGCCTGATTCTTTAACGTCTATTTCCTCTAAGTCATTAATAACAATATCATTCCCAGGAAGAAGGTAATTTATGTCTAGGTCTTTTATTGCAACCCTATCAATCTCTTCAAATTCAATTATTTTATCTGGAACCCTTGTACTTTTATGTGGATTATTAATATCGCGGAAGAAGCTAATAAAACATAGCAACTCCTCACCACTTGGAACCCTCACGCCTTTTTTCCTGCCGATAATTATACTCTTTGTTTTGTATTTCATTGTACGGCTTTAGCTTCTTCAGCCTTTGTTTCTACCACAAAAATTTCTTCCATTTTTTTTGCGCCTTCTTTGGTAACTTTTAGATTAATCTGTATAATATCCTGATTTACAGTATTACCTTTGACTGTTTTTCTTATATTAATCCCTCTTTTTTTTGATTTGCTTAACCCTGTTCCTTTTATTGCAAGTATCTTTTTTCGACCTATCCCGGAAAGGTCATATCTCATTGCAAATCCAGCCTTATCAGAACCCCCAGTTAGCTCAAGTTCATATCCTTTAAGCCCAAGATCATCGCCATTTATCTTATCTTTTATCCTCTTACCTAGAAAAAGATCTGTGTTCAGTGTTTTGTTATAGCTTTTACCTGTTTTCGGATCACTTATTGTAGTTCTAAATTCCTGCATACTAAAAGAGGCATATTGTCTATTTTTAAAGCTTTCTACGATTTTTTCGCTCAGTGAAAAAATATAAAAAGAATGAAAAAGGGTATTAATTAGAAAATATTTTATTCCGAAAAATGAAGAAGGAAATAATTCGCTTGGACAATGTATGGAAGATATATAAAATGGGAAATGTAAGTATTAGTGCTACTAAAAATATTTCAATGACTGTATATAAAGGTCAATTTCTAGCAATAACTGGTAACTCCGGTTCTGGGAAATCTACTGTTATGCACTTAATAGGTTGTTTAGATATTCCTTCTAAAGGCAAATTATTTTTAGATACGAATGACGTTTCAAAGTTAACTGAGTCAGAGTTAGCTCAGATTAGGGGTAGAAAAATAGGGTTTGTCTTCCAACAATTTAACCTAATACCAACATTAACTGCATTAGAAAACGTAGCATTGCCAGGAGAATTTCAAAATATGGAAAAAACTTTTCTATATAAAAAAGATAAGGAATTATTA
>JACPNI010000100.1 GCA_016185555.1 Candidatus Woesearchaeota archaeon
AAGGAATATTGTTAACAAAGGCCCAAATATAACAATTAAAGCAGAACTTCTTGACCTTATCAAAAGCTTAAGGTCTTTTTTAACCATGAAAAATATTTTTATTAAAAAGACAAATGTAATTAGCTCGTAAAGTACAGAATTTATCTTGAACCCATCATCATCGTTTTTAAAGGTATTCTCAACCTTGGGCTGTGGTTTAGACTCAATTGGCTTTGCTTCAGCTTTTAATTGTTTTAGAGGTTTTATTTGCGTTTCTTTTTTTATTTCTGCTTGCGGATGCTCTTTTGCTTCCTCCTTTTTCTCTTCACCCTTAAACAATGAAGTGTAGGGCTGAAATATTTTTTTGAATTCCATCTTATCTTCTTATTTCCTCTTCTTTCTTTGATACCTTGGTTAGTGATTCAAATACTTCTTCTAATGATGGTTTGCTTACCTCTATATTAACAATTCTTTCCCTAAGGTGTTCAATTGAAACAATAATTTCATGCAGTACTTTTTCTGCTTTCGGTGTGTAGATGATCAACTTATCCTTGTCAACAATAACATCAGCAATATCCCTTCTGCTGATTTTCTTTAATATTGCATTATAATTCCCGGGATAAGTTTCTACATGTATCTCTTCATTTCTTGAGTAGGATGTTTTAATGTCATCCGGGCTTCCAACCTCAAGTATCTTGCCATTATGTATTATAACAATCTTTGAGCATACATTTTCCATTTCTCTTAACAAATGTGAGGTCATTATTATTGTAGTTCCAGTCTGATTAATTTTTTTGATTAGACCCAATATTTCCTTTCTTAGTCCGGGATCCAGGTCTTCTGTTGGTTCGTCCATTATCAATACCCTTGGACCATGAAGCATAGCACAGGCCATATCAAGCCTTCTTTGCATCCCCTTGGATAGGTTTTCAGCAAGCACATCAATTGCATCCTCTAAAGAAAGAAAGGAAAGAAGCTCTGCTGTTCTGTCTTTTACTTGTTTTGAATTCATACCATATAGTCTGCCAAAATATGCAAGGTTCTCCCTTACAGTTAATTTATCATAAAAAGATCCTCCCTGTGTTGCAAATCCAAATAACTGTCTTATTATCCTGATATTCTTTGAAAGTTTTTTATCCTGGAGTAAAATATCACCTTTATTCTGCTTATAGAATCCAATAAGTATATTCAGCAACTTTTTAAACAAATTATGTATCTGGAGAAGTGGTAAGGCCATTTTAAAAAATTAAAATTTTATTTATGTTATTAATCTTTTTATTAATCCATTAGGGGTAAAGAAGATTTAAATAACAAATTTGTCCCTATTGTTTTTATGGATATCTTGGGCTTTGTTCTGGCTTTGCTTAGTATTGGTGCAGTTGTAGTTGCAGTGCATATCTTTATAACAATTGTATTGCCCAAACTGAAAGACTTTACAGCTCTGGTTATAAAAGATGAAAAAGCAAATGAAGGGCTGGTTTTTTTGATACTTGTTTATTTTCTTGTTTTAGGTGCATCTAAGGTGATAAAAACTTTAGTTGGTCTGGGTAATCAGTACATAAGTATTATTTCAATATTTAGTCCGGGTTTGGAGCTATTTACTGAGTCTACTTACTACATAGCTTTTTTAGTCATGCTTTTGATAGGCGCATTAGCCTTAGCAAACATTAATCTTTCTATTGCCAAGAAAAAATAGTTTCTTATTATAGTCCAAAGTACTTTCTTATTAAATTAATATAAATCTGATGATTATACCATTTATAGGTAGTTACAAAAACGAAAAGTTTATAAAGAAGTATGGTCGATAAAGTAACACCATAACTTGGAGATAAAATGACACGTGAAAAATTAACAAGGCGGGTTGATTTGGAAAAGTTAACTAAAGAAGACTTCATGTTACGTGGTGAGTTTAGAATAGAAGATGAAAGATATAATGGGTGGGGAAAAAGACCCGAGTTTAAACCAAGAGGGAAACTCCTTTATGTACTTTTTGATCAGTTATTCCCAGAATCTGTATTCCATGAATGTTATGAATTAATTGTTCAAACAGAAAAGAGTCAAGAAGTAATTGCATCGGGGTATTTACACAGATCCAAGCAAGGGGATGTTTCTTTTGGTGTTCTAAGTGGAATTTTAGGACAAAATAGGTCATACCATACTTCATTCCCAGTTTGGTTTAAGTTATTAGATCCTGATAAAGCGTATAAGCCAATTATTAGTGGAACTGCTGATTTAATATTTGTTAAAGTATCCCCATGGCAAAGCGAAAGAGATGCTCAGAGACAAAGGGTTTTATATGCTGAAGAGGAAAAATAAGATTAGATTATAAGAAAAATGAAAGAAATAATACTGTTTTATGAAGAAACAAAAGAGCCAAAAGAACCAGTAATTGCTTGTTTTAGGTTTATAGCCCGATTGGGAGTAGATACTACTATAGAAGATTATGCAAAAGATAGGAGAGAATTAGAGAGAAAGGTCTTTGAGCTTATTGATAAAAACCATGGCATTTCTGTAAGCAATCGTATTCCCTTTATTGATATTCTTGATGCGTCGTTACTTGAAGTGAGACGTGAAAGTGGCCGAATTGATAGATATCGACCATTAGAAAAAACCGAAATCCCCAACTCAATTGAACATTATTTAGGTAAAAAATGATAAGAAAATCAGCTGTTGTTTTAGGGTTAGCAGGGATATTAACTTTAGCAGGATGTGAAACAGGTACATTTGAAAACTATCAAATTTCTAAAAGACAGGTTTCTGATGCAAAAAAAGAATATGTGCTCAAAAGACCTGATGGGTTTACCTGCACAATATTAGCCGGGGATAGGAATATAAGGATCTCACAATATAATCCTTTAAGTTTGGATGATTTTTCCTTAGTTAAAAATGCTGATGCACGTGCAGGCGGTGGCAGATCAATTGGGTCAACGGGAAGCAGAAGTTTTTCTTCACCTTCAAGATTATCTAGCCCATCAAAGCCATTTAATCCGGCTCTTCCAAAGAAAATAAGTCCATCATCGTCAATTAAACCTTTCCATCCAGTAAGTCCCGTAGCTCCTTCAGCACCGCCAGGTTCCTTAAGATACTCTGATCATTTGCGTTCTTATGATTCTTATCCTTACTATGTCTATAATCCTATGCATCCATTAAGCTATTATAATCCTATAAGCCCATTTTACATTGGTAGGCCTGTTATTGTTGTAAATAGAGATAGTAACAATGAGAGAAGATTAAGTGGCTTAACAGAAGCAGATAAAGAAAGAATCGGCAATGAGTGTCTGGGTGTTTTAGAAAGATATTTGCAGGATAAAGATGAAAAGGGTAGTGGTTGGTAAATCTTTTAATCCTGATCTTTTTTACATGCAGACAATTAGTTGAAGAAATATTAGGACTCAACAAACTAAAATAAAAGAAGAAGATTTAAAAACCATATAAATTTCTAAAGGAGTCATGAATAAAGTTCAGAAAGGCGATTTTATAGAACTGGAGTACACTGCATCTATTAAGGAAAATAATCTTGTTTTTGATACAACTAATGAAGAAATTGCAAAGCACCATAATATTTACCATAAGGAAAATAAGTATAAGCCGGTTTTTGTTTTAGTTGGCGAAAATGTAGTAGTTACCGGCCTGGACAAGGAGTTAGAAGGTAAGGAAGTTGGGAAGGAATATTTGGTTGAGCTGGTTCCAGAAGAAGCTTATGGAAAAAAAGATCCCAAGCTTTACCAGTTAATTGCTGCAAGCAAATTTAAGTCACAGAACATGATGCCGATGCCGGGATTGCAGGTTACTGTTGATAACCTGATTGGTGTGATAAAAGCAGTTTCTGGTGGCAGGGTTATGATAGATTTTAATCACCCTTTGGCTGGCAAAAATATAGTTTATTCATTTAAGGTTGCCAGGATAATTGAGAAGAATGAAGAAAAATTAAATGCTTTTTCTGCAATGTACCTTCAGGAGACAAGTGCAAGTTTGATTGAAGATGCTGCAAACATTAGAGTAAAGCATGATGTTCCTAAAGAAGTACAGGATATGATAACTGAGAAAATACAGAAATTTATTCCAAGTATTAAGAGAGTAGAGTTTAAAATAGAAGCAAATAATAAAGAAAAAGAAAAAACAAAAAGCCAACCTAGTCTCTAGAATCAGTAGGTTAAAGAACAAATAATTTTAAATATTAGTTTTAATAGAAAAAAGGTATAACTTTCTCTAAATGGAGGTAAAATGGATATAATAAATCAGATAAAAGCGGCAGTACCAAAAAAAGATGGGTTAGATTTAAAATTTACGCCGAAAAAAACCAGTGACATTGATGAGGAACTTGAAAAGCTTCTTGCACAACAAACAGCCAAGATAAAGGTAGTTGGTGTTGGCGGTGCAGGAAATAATACTATTAACAGGATGAGTGAAGTTGGCATAACTGGTACAGAAATGATTGCCATTAATACAGATGCACAGGATCTTCTTTATACCAATGCAGCACATAAAGTATTAATTGGGAAGGAACTAACAAAAGGTTTGGGTGCAGGTTCTATTCCACAGATGGGAGAGGAAGCTGCAAGAGAGAATGAGCATGATGTAAAGCAAAAATTACAAAATTCTGATATGGTTTTTATTACTTGCGGACTTGGAGGAGGAACCGGAACAGGAGCAGCGCCTGTAGTAGCTGAGATTGCTAAAAAACTTGGTGCATTGACAATTGCTATTGTAACAATTCCCTTTGCAATGGAAGGCAATAGAAGATATGAAAATGCCATGACGGGATTGGAGAAATTAGAAGGCATTGTTGATACATTAATCGTTATCCCGAATGATAAACTGCTTGAATTAGCTCCAGACTTGCCATTGCATACAGCTTTTAAGGTTGCCGACGAAATATTGACAAACTCAGTTAAAGGCATTGCAGAGCTGGTAACTAAAACCGGCTTGGTTAATTTAGATTTTGCAGACATAAGGACAGTAATGAGCAAAGGCGGTGTAGCAATGATTGGTGTTGGCGAGTCAGATTCTGAAAACAGGGCTGAAGAGGCTGTTGAAAAAGCAATTTCTAATCCTCTGCTTGATGTTGACATAGGGGGTGCTAATGGCGCTTTAATTAATGTTTCTGGTGGCAGGGATATGACTTTGGATGAAGCAAGAAGGGTGGTTGAGACTGTTTCTTCTAAATTAGATGAGAACGCAAGAATTATTTGGGGTGCTCAGATTTCAGAAGACTTGGAAGGGACAATAAGGACAATGTTAATTGTAACTGGGGTAACTAGCCCTCAGATAATGGGTTCCAGGACTAAGAAATCTGAAAAAAAAGCCAGAAAAGAGATTGAAGGCGAATTAGGAATAGAATTCGTTGATTAATATCAGTATAAAATATTGGGGGAAAAAAATGGTTAACGATTTATGGAAAAAAGAAATAAATGGTTTGGTTAGAAAAATTGAGGATAATGAGATACCTATTTTAGGTAAAACTAAAGCTGGAGATCATAGGTATCCTTCTGTAACTTTTATTATCGAATCTAAAGAAGGAACTAGTTTTGCACCTTTTCCAAGAAGATTTTCATCTGAAGAAAGAGATATACTTTTAGGTAGTAATGTTGAATACTGCTTTAAAAAAAATATAGTGCCTGTCCCGGAAGATGCTAGTATTGAGCACGTTGCCTATGAATTAAAGATTTTAGATGGCAAATATAAAGATTGGAAAATCGAAGCAGCTATTTATGCTTGGAAATAGAATTTGTTGATTAGGAGGTTAAAATGGAAATAGGGGGTATAGAAGAAATCTTGGTTAAGAAAATAATTCAAAAAACCAGGATGAATAAACAATTTTGGGAGGGGAATGGAGAAGAGGGAGATGTA
>JACPNI010000099.1 GCA_016185555.1 Candidatus Woesearchaeota archaeon
CAATAGAAGTTATAACAGGAAGAGATTATGAATTTGAACGCCCGTTAGGAAGCCAGACCATAAGAAATGCATTGCGGGGAATAGATGGTATAAAAAGAAGCCAGGAATATGGGTTGCAGGTATTGTATGCCCCAATTGCTTTTGTTCATTTTCTCCCAAAGGAGGCAGAAGATTATGCGCGCGGTATAGAAGAAAGCGGGAACATTAGGGATAGATCACAGTTTTCAATGGTCCAGGTGGTTAGATTGATGCCTTCTAATCTAAGAGGGATTTATCTTACAAATGCTTCTAACAGTAAACTCATTGAACTGTGCAAACAAATAAGTGATAAACCGGAAGATCTGGAAATGCTAGCAGAAAGACTAGCTGCTGATGTAATAGATTATGCAGAAATCATTTCCCGTTCTACAAAAAGAGAAGGCAAAGAAACATTCTGGCTAAGGACTGCTAATATTGATATCGACTATAATTGGCCCCAGCCAAGACTCTCATGGCACTTCATGAAAGATATTGTTTTATCTTTAGCAGGTTCCACATGGAGTGATGAAGAATGTTTCTGCAATATAGAAACAGCTAAAGAGACGGAAGTACTGCAACATCAAAAAGTATATGTAACCTGTTTGTTTGCAGATTATATCGACCTTATAGGATCCATTTTGTATGCAAAAGATGTAATAAGGAATGATAAGGAAATCAGGCAGAGGGGCAACTATAGCGATGATGCTATTTTAACAATCAACAAAGCGGCGAAAAGATCTGATCTTATTTCTCTGAGATATAGGGAGAGCGTTCTAGATGTTAACATTCAGTGCACAAATCCAGAAATGAAAGATAGAAAATTTTTATTGCCTAAAAACATACTAACAGTTGGCAAGAGACAAAGACAATAGGTATAGGGATAAATAACTTAATAAAATAAGACACAACAACAAAAAATATGTATAATACGATCTTTTTTGCTCGAAAATCAGTAATACATACTAAAACTGGTAAATCTGAAAAATTTGTAGATATTTATGCAAACATAAAAGCTGTAATGATGTTTGGCTCAGGTCCATATTATAGAATTGTGCTTCGCGAGAATAATGAATCCGGATTGTCTCAATATTATGGATGGAAGGATTTTAAATATAAATCATATGACATGATTTATCCATTAGAAGAAGCTGTAAAAATGTGCTTTCCTTATGGTATTGAAGCTGAAGAGAAAGCAGGACATGGTAAACTTATTGGTTTCATAGTAGAAAGCTACGAAGAATTGACTTAACATCTTTAACGGTAATGTTTATAAAAGAACGGGAAATAATAAAAACATGTCAAAGAAAAAGCATTCTCTTAAAATAAGTTATGATGGAAATAAAGAAGAAATAACTCTCAAAACTTTAAATCCAACAAGATTTACTCATTATGGATTTGGCACTTTTCTTGAACATATTGATCCTAAAGAGATCTTAATTAGTGAGGGAGCATTAGAAGCTTTGCTTCATTGTCCTGAAAGACGCGGGCTTCAGGGATTAGAATTTTGGCCAGAAAATAGGTTAGCTTGGGGCAGTCTCTCCAAAAATTTTATAGTTCCTTATGATTCTATTAATTGTCCAAAGGGAACAAAATCCTGGTTAAAAAAGTGTGAAGTATATTAAGATTAGTATCACTAATTTCACCTAATTGGTGTTAAAATCTTTTCCAGCTTACGTAAGTTCTAGAAAATTTCGTTCCAGAAAGTAGTTTCAGGGCTTTTGAAATGGGATATAAAAAATTACTTCCCAATAAGAACCCCCGTAGGTATGTTCTTCGGAGTATTTAACAGCAAACATACGTTAATTGTAATTTTCACAATCGTTTATGTATTAATTGTAAGAAATAATTACTACTATTAAGGTACTATAAAATCGAAAGATTTATATACTACTAATACTAATAATTCTCTAAAGGTAAAATAAAATGCCAGAATTTGAAAAATATCAAGGACTTATTAATGGTACTCCAAACTTAAACGGAAAAAGAATAGAAATTGAAGGTATTTGTGCTGGAGTTCTATATAGGAGCCATTTTCTAGGATTACTTGCAATTTATCACGGTACTTTAGTAAAAGAAAACGAACACCTACAATTTTCAGGAAGAGGTTCATTTGGTTCAACAGATGGAGATGTAGAAGCAAGCCTTGCAAAATTGAGTGAAGCAAGAAATGTATCTGCTTTTATCCAAGGAAGATTATACTTAAGTAATAATGTCGGTGACCCGGTTCATTATTCTATAGAAATATCTGGGATTAAAGTCGGCGATATGAAGTCGCTTTACTATCAATAGTTACTATCTACCATACCCACTAAAGATTATTGAGATTAATCTGGATTAAACTCTTTACAGTATACGAAAATTATTACACCTTATTTCTTAGAATACAAAGATTACTCAGAAAACATATTCTAACAACAAAGATTTTTTTAACTTTTTTTGAACAATCCCTTAATCTTTTCCAAAACTCCTTCTTTCTCAGGCAGTGGAATTTCTTCTGTCTTAGATAAGGGTTTGGTTTCCTCCTTCTCTAGCAGAGGCTTGGTTTCCTCCTTAATCTCTGGCTGAACATTCTCCTGCGGCAAAGGCTTATAGATATTATTTTGCTTTGGCTCCTCTTGAGAAACCTCAGTTTTTATTTCCGGCATATTATCTTCACCAGCAACCTGTTTTGGTGGGGATTCTACCGAAGCATATTCTTCAGGCAGTTTAGGCATTATCTTGATATTTGCTTCTTTATTCCCCCAAGAATTCAAATAAGTTGTTTTATTAATATCATATTTTAATTCTGTAGAACCAAAAGGCTGGTCTGAATATCCAAGGGTTATTATTATCTCTGGTGCAACATTATCTGGAATCTTTAATATTCTTCTTATCGAGTTCTCATCAAAAGCGCCAATCCAGCATGAAGCTAAACCATAATCAGTTGCCATTAAAAGAATATTCTGCGCTACAATTGCACAATTTTGTTTTGCATACAACTCCTTACCCCTCTCACCGTACATTCTTTCTATGTCTTCTGTTTTATCGCATATCACTAAAAAAACAGGTGCCTTATTCATCCAAAGCTGTGAAAAACACGCCACAGAAATCTCCCTTCTTTTATCCTCATCTGTTACAACAACTACCTGCCAATTTTGCAAGTTTCCGGCTGAAGGTGAATTCTTGGCAATCTCAAGAATCTCAGCAATTAAGTCCAAATCAACTTTTCTATCAAGATAATCACGAATAGAGCCCCTTAATCTTATTGCATCCCTTGTTTCCATATAGTAAAATTTAAATTAGCCTGATATTTATAAGTTTTGGTATGCAATATAAGATACTTGTTAATGTATATGGGGAACTTGAAAAAACATCAAAAAGATTAGATAAAACCTTCATTATCTCCAAACTCCTAAAAGCAACGCCGAAGCAAGACCTGCAAATGGTAATTTATCTGCTTCAAGGCCAGGTATTTCCTAACTGGGATGAAAGAAAACTAGGAATGAGTTCTATGCTTATACTAAAGGTTATAGGCAGTGTTACCGGTGTTTCAAAAGAAAAAATCGAAAAACAATGGAAAAAAGAAGGGGATCTTGGAAAGGTTGCAGGAATATTAATGCAGACAAACAAGCAAACAACACTGTTCAAATCAAAAGAATTAACTGTTGAAAAAGTATTTGATAATTTGCAAAAACTTGCTTCTTTAACCGGCGAAGGAACAGTTGCAAATAAGGTGAGATTAGTCGCAGAATTGCTTGGAAATGCAAGCCCTATTGAATCAAAATTTATTGTTAAAACTGTTTTAGGCGAGTTAAGGGTTGGGGTTGCAGAAGGATCAATAAGGGATGCTATAGTGTGGTCTTATTTCCCAAAGGTCTATGGGATATTTATACAATGCCAGAAATGCAGGGAATTTGTTCCAAGAACACCATATTGCTTAAGTTGTAAGGCAGAAATTCCCAGGAAGATTCCGGAATTTAAAAGTGATAAAACCCTTTTAATTAAAAATATTGAAGAGGTAAAGAAAAAAGATATTGACAAGATAGCAAATAATATTATAATATCTGATGAAAAAACCTCAAGACAGATTTACAATTATTTCATTGACAAAGTTCAGCATGCTTATGATTTATTAAATGATTATGGCCTGGTTGCATCCAGCATAAACGAAAAAGGAATTTCTCATCTTGAAAAGGCCAATGTTGAGATTGGCATTCCAGTAAACCCGATGCTTGCAATAAGAGCCGAGAATATTGATGAAGGAATCGAGTCTCTGGGGAAGCCATTGTTAGCAGATATAAAATTAGATGGATGCAGGTTACAGGTGCATAAGAAAGGAGATAAATTCTGGTTTTACACAAGAAGACTGGAAAATGTCCTCAATCAGTTTAAAGAACTAGTACCAATTTTTAAACAAAATGTAAAGGGAGATTCTTATATTTTAGATTGTGAAATAGTAGGTTATGATCCCAAGACAGGCAAACATCTGCCATTTCAGAATATTTCCCAAAGAATAAAAAGAAAATACGATATTGAAAGAGTATCAAAAGAAATACCAGTTGAAGTTAATGTTTTTGATATTCTGTTTTACAACGGTAAAAGTGTAATGGACAAAACACAAAAGGAAAGGAGAGAATTAATTGAAAAAATTATCCATGAAATATCAAGAAAAATAGTGTTAACAAAAGCAATTATAACAGATAATGAAAAAAAACTTGAAGAGTTTTATGAGGAATCATTAGAAGCTGGAAATGAAGGACTGATATTAAAAAACCTTAACAAAGAATACGCCCCAGGAAGATATGTTGGTGGCTGGGTAAAACTAAAACCGGTTTTGGAAAATCTTGATTTGGTTATAGTTGGTGCAGACTGGGGTGAAGGCAAAAGGGCTAAGTGGTTAAGCAGCTATTATATTGCATGCCGCGATAAAGAAAAATTGCTTGGGGTTGGGAAAGTGAGCACAGGAATGAAAGAAAAAAGCAAGGAAGGTGTTACTTTCAAAGAGCTTACACAAAAACTCAAGCCATTAATAATATCTGAATCCGGAAAGTATGTTGGGATAAAACCAAGCATAGTAATTGAAGTTTCATATGAGGAAATTCAAAAATCGCCTACATATAATTCTGGATTTTCTTTAAGATTCCCGCGAGTCGAAAAAATTCGTTGGGATAAAAAACTAGCAGAAATAGAAAACTTGGAGAGAATCAAAGAGATATACAAACAACAAAAAAATTATAGAAAGCTATAAAATTCTTAACTTATTCAAAATATTCAATAAATCAAATCTCTTATTTTTTTCAAAAGTTAATTTTAATTCATTTGGTCCTATAAGTTCAATGCCATCTAATCTCGATAGTTTTATAACGTTTGGTGAAAATCCTGTAATTGAAATGATTATTCCTTGCGAAATCGTTCTTCCATCGATGGTCTCTTTACCAAGATATGAACTTTTTATTTTTTCATAACCTTTAATCTTCCCAAAACCCTTTTGGGTAATATAACCGGCCTTAACCTCAACAAATTTACCACCAACTAAAAAATCTGGTCTTTTCAGAGAATTTTTTATTATTGCCCTTTGTCTAACATCCTCAAATTTTTTATTTGTTAATTCAAGATATTTTAAAGCAAGATTCTCTGCGGATCTACCCCTACGAATAACTTTTAAAGTACCAAATTTTTTAAGAGCAACTTTATAATATTGATGTTTAAACATTCGCTGAAATCTTGATGCCAAACTTGATACTCGTATTCCTAGTTCCTCTGCAATTTGTATTAAAGATATTGAAGTAGACCTATAATATGCAAATGCTTTCACATACTGTTGCCGCGTTACCTTTCTTTCATCTCTTCTGCCTAAAGAAATTTTTTTATAGTCATTACCAAATAAACTATTAAACCTAAAAATTAAAGAATTTTCTGTGATCCCGACCCTGGTTGCTAGTTCACTTAACGAATAGTGATTATTTTTGTAAATTTCAAATAGTGCCTCAATTTTATTATCGTTGACTTTTATCTTTCTTTTTATCTTGGCATCTTTATATCGCCTAATTGCAGCTAATTTAGAATAATCCTCACCAATTACTTTTTGCATACGATGAATTAATGTACTCCTATTTACTTTATACTTATTAGCTAATTTAATGAGTGGTATCCCATTTTTATATTCAATAAATATACCTTTAATTTGCTCATTTGAAAGTTTAATATTCCAAATCATTTTCCCCTTAGAAATTCTTGAATACTCTTCACCGAATATTTGTTTATAGCGTTTAGCAACAGTAGTTTTGTGACGACCGAGTTCACTTGCTATTTTAGCAACAGTTACTTTAGGATCAGTTTTAAAATCTTTGAATCTATTTCTTATAAATTCCAATTGCTCTATTGTAAGATATGGACTAACCGACATAAAGGAGAATAGACAAATTTATTTATAAATCCTGCGCGTGTCGTTGTCGCGTGACGCCTGTAGGGGCTATTTTACGGGCTTCCTGAGGCTTGCATCATAATTCATCTATAAACTAGAGTATGAAGATTTCTTACAAATAATTATATATCTTAACAGAAACCTTTAATGGTGGGGATGAGAGGTGAATAACGAAAAGTTAATTGTTACTGTAAAAAGGGATGTTCTGTTTGAACAGGATTATTTCGAAGGGTTCAGACTACAAACTGAAACTGATTATGAATCAAGGATACTTAAAAATTTAAATTATATGAAAAGGGGTCTTGCTGAGAAAGATGTTGCATATAAACAACCGATCAGTTATTCTATAATCATAAACCCAGACTTAAGACAAATTTTTACATACCAAAGATCATTACATGATAAGAACTATACTGAAAAAAGATTACAGGGCAAATGGTCTTGCGGTGTTGGTGGTCATATTGAGAAGCAGGATATGGACGGAAATCCAATTCATTTGAGTATGCTAAGAGAACTTGAAGAAGAAGTTGAAATAGCAGGAACAATTAATCCTAAAGTGCTTGGTTATATTAATGACGATTCTAATGATGTTGGGAAGGTTCATTTTGGGATTCTGTATCTTATTGAAACAAACTCAACAACTGTAAAACCTAAAAGCCATGAGATTGACAACGGGAAGTTAAGAACAATTGAAGAGCTTGATGTGATTTTCTCATCCCCGGAATTCAAGATTGAGGAATGGTCAAAAATCTCTCTAAAACCTCTAAAATCATATATTTATAAGCCTAAAAAGGGATTAATTGCCACGGTTCTTTAGTCAAACTATTATTAAGGAATATAATAATCTTTAAATAGTAGTAATAATTGCATTTTAGTGTAGTTATGTTTTCTATCAGTGAGGAAACATAATTTAAATTACATAGTGGTTAAAAAGAGGACATTAAAGGAGTCTGGGAGGGAACCAATAATGATCGTAAAGGATGAGTTTTTAAACAAACTTAGGCGTTATTTTGCGCTAAATTTATATGAAGTAAGGATTTGGACAGCATTGCTTTCTAGAGGTGTTTCTACTGCAGGCGAATTAAGCGACATTGGTAATGTTCCGAGATCAAGGGCATATGATGTTCTGGAAAGCCTTGAGAAGAAGGGCTTTGTTGTTATGAAACTAGGAAAGCCAATAAAATATATTGCTGTAAAACCTGAAGAAGTTGTTGAAAGGGTTAAGAAAAGATTTAAAGAAAATGCAAACGACGCTGTAAAAAGACTGGATGGTTTAAAAGGCACAGATGTTTTAAAAGAACTTGAGCTTCTTCATAAAGAAGGTATTGAATTTGTTGAACCTTCTGATTTATCTGGTGCAATAAGAGGAAGGCATAACCTTTATACCCATTTAGAAACAATGATCAAGGATGCAGAAAAAAGTGTTTCAATTATGACTACTGCAAAAGGCCTTGCAAGGAAGATAGATGCTCTTAAGCCTGAAATGGAAAAGCTAAACAAGAAAAATGTGAAAATAAGAATAGCTGCTCCACTAACAAAAGAATCACTTCAAACCTTAAAAGAGCTTGGAAAAGTTGCTGAAGTAAGGAATGTGGACAAATTAAATGCAAGATTCTGCATAGTTGACAACAAGCAGTTAATGTTTATGGTGAGGGATGATAACGACATACACCCATCATATGACATAGGTATCTGGATACATACTCCTTTCTTTGCATCTGCACTAAGCGGCTTATTTGATTTAGCATGGAAGGAAATGGAGCCCGCAGACAAGGCTGTTGAAAAACTTTAAATTTCTTTTTAATTTTTATATTTTACTATTAACAGCTTAAAATAAAAAAAATTTATTATAAGAGCTAAGTTTCTAAAGCTTGTAAACTAGATCTTTATTCCTGACTGCCTCTACCTGCTTAGATTGGAAAAGACGTAAACCATTCTTCGTGCTTCTAATTTTTTCATATAGCGGTTTACTTACAGCAACTATCACTGGTTCTGCAAGAAAAATAGGTCTTGAATATTCATCTGGAGTAGTGCTTGGCATTCTGTCCCAATATTCTTTTTCAAATGCCTTGAAATCACTTTCCGTAAGATGTAACGAACACCCATCCGGTCTTGTACCCCAACCCCTTTCAGATTCTTCCCAACCCATATAAACTACTGCTTCTAGATCTTTGTTTTCATTTTCCTTCATTTTAATCTCCTCCATACCAATATAAAGCATTAAAGAATTATAAAACCTTGCTACATACAATATATACTTACTATTTTAATTTGATAAATAAAACTACAATCATTTAATCTGAATTATACCTCGCTTTTAACAGCTTCTTCATAATCAACAATATTAAATTTCAAGTTATTTTCTATTTTTCTATATTCATTTGAAATTATTACGGCTCTTCTTTTTATTATCCTTGAATCTAGTTGCTTTAATTTAGATGCTTTAGTCCTTGGCCTTGAAGCAAATTTGGAAATATTCAATACTTCTGGCTTAAGTTTTGTTAAGAAACTCAATGTTTGTTCAAAATCTTCCTCTGTTTCTGTTGGGTACCCTATGATTATATCTGTAGAAATATTAATTCCTGAAATTTCTTCCCTAAACCTATCAACTATTTTAAAGAATTCTTCAACAGTATGCTCCCTTCTCATTTCTTTCAAAACTTTATCAGAACCAGATTGTACTGGAATGTGCAGGAACTTCATAAGTTTAGGAGATTTGTAAACATTAATCAACTTATCCAGATATTTTAGAACATGGCATGGATTCATCATTCCTACTCTAATAGTAAAATTGCCTTTAATCCTA
>JACPNI010000102.1 GCA_016185555.1 Candidatus Woesearchaeota archaeon
AAAAGAATAATTTTCTGGTCTGAATTCCCTGAAAAAGTAAACTGGAATAAAATAGCAAAATACCTTGGTATAACAAAGGAAAAGATTGAAGTTTATATTGCTGTAAGATCAAAAAAAGAGTTCTTAAAATGGAAAAAGAGAATAAATTCCAGGCATATTAGATTAGGTGCATGGCCTGTACTGGATAAGGAAAAAGGTTACTGGTTTTCAGGTTTTACCGAAAGAGAAGAAATTGATAAGTTAGACCAATTTAAAGGAATAAACTTCAAATTAGATATAGAGCCGCCATTACCAAGATTCAAGTACAGCTTTTTAAGAATTCTATTTTGTTATTTTATGCCTTATTTCTTCAAAAAAGCAGAAAATTCAAAGTATCTTGAAGATAAATTTAAAAAACTAAGCAAAAAATCTGAAATAATCTTAAGCGGATTTGCATTTCCAAGATTCATAACAAAAAGATTTGGAGATCTGAAAGCTGAAGACGGGAATTTTAAAAACTATATCTGCTATACAACTGTTGGCTCCAGATTCTTAATGAAACCTTATTATAAATGGTTCATCAGAAAAAACATCAGCAAGAATACAATGTTTGCTATTGGGTGTATAAACAAAGGAATATTTGGCAATGAGCCCATATACAAGAATCTTTCTGAATTTAAAGAAGATGTACAAATGTTAAGGTGTTTAGGCGTAAGAAATATTGTAATTTATTCAATAGAGGGTTTAACAGGAAAACAGGATACGGAAGAATGGCTTAGAGTCCTTTTCTCCTAGACAAATTTCTTAACTCTTCTGATGTCTTCTTAATCTCTTTTTCCAATGGGGATTTCTTTGAGCTAAAATACCCAATAACTGGCTTGGCTGTCCTGGTTTTACTTTCCTGGGTTTTCGTTTCTTTTGATTTAGATTTAACTTTAAACAGTAAAGAAAGGCTTTGTCTGTAGTAATAAGCTGCAAATATAACTATAAAAAAAATAAAGAGGTATATCACAAAACTATAATCACGTGATTCCCCTGAAACTTGTTGCGGTGTAAAACATTGGTTATCTTTGCAATAAAAACTCATGCACTCATAATTTTCCTGGCAAGAATCACTGTCAGATTTTACAGTCTCCATTTTATGGTTTGAACTGCAGAAAAGCGTTCCTGCTGAAGAGATTCTTTGTTCACCAACATCAATACATTGGTTATTAAAAATACATCCCGGACATTGAGCATAAGCTAATGGCAAGGCAGTTAGCAGGATAAAAACAATTAATAGCTTATCCATTTTTAATAGTGTCATAAACTGCATCAACTACCTGCGATGCGCCATTTATTTTTATATTTAGTTTTTTTATTACTTTAATAATTCTCTTGCTATCCTTTAACATTTTTTTTATGTCTTTCTTAATGTTCCTTGGACTGGTTCCAATAATGCCGACATTTTTCAAAGACTCTGCATTTAACAACTGCTCGACATGGTCCTTGATTGGATATGCAATAAATGGCTTTCTGTAAAACAAACACTCTGTCAATGTGAGCTGCCCTGCAAGTGTTATTACTCCCTTTGAAACCTTCAAATAATCATAAAAATTATTTGTAAATGGGATGTATTCAACATTCCTTGTCTTGATTATTCCAAATCTTGAACCAAATATAATAAACTGTTCATCAAATTCATGAGCAACCTTAAGCAGTTCATTAACAATAGCATGGCCAAAGTCAGAGCCACCAAGCATTACTATTACCGGTTTTTTCTCTAGTCCAAGTTTTTTCATTAAAATTTTTTCATTTGGCTGTTTTTTAGGCTCCCTCATAATTGGATTAACATAAATGTATTTGTCAGTTTTTTTATGGTCTTTAAACAGGGATGGAATTATCACCTTATCGGCCATATTGTATATGCTTTCAAAGTATTTGGCCTCAAAGTAAACCTTTAAACTAACTTTATTTTTCGAAGAATAATTCTTAAATCTAATTGGATCATAACCAAAGATGATTATGCATTTTCGATTAATAAGCCTCGACAATAATATTCCTGTTGGCTCGAAGTCTGATATTATGACATCCGGCTTAAATCTCCCTAGTTTATCCCTTAATTTCAAAGCACTTGAAACCCAGGAAAACGGCAGATTATAATTATTTGCTAGGAAGCTTAGTATCTGAAACTTAAGATTCCTTTCATGCATCTTATAACCTGAAATCCTTACTGTTGGGAATTTATTTTTAAAATACTCATAAGAATTATCATAGCCTGCAACAAGCACTTTATTCTTCTTACTTTTCTTCAGGAAGGCAACTATATCTGCATGCTCCCTAGTTGCATCGCCATATCCTACCCCTGTAACCAAGAACAATGCCCTCATTTTAGCTTGTAAAACTTCTCTGCATACCTGCAATTATTCTTAATACCGTTTAGTCTTGCTCTTATATAAACAGGCAGCCATAATAAATATATTGATAGCCATTGGCTCCTGAACTGTTTCATTGTTTTAAGCTTAAGATTAAAAGTATCAGAGATATCCACGTACATAACAGGCTTGTTCTCATTGACTATATTCCAAACCTCAAAGGCATACAAGTCTCCTTTATACTTCATGTTACTCAAGGTTTCAACTACAAACTCATGCACTGCCCTATGGTCTGGATGCGGATCAAGCTCTGATAATGTAAATATCTTCTCCGGCTTAAAAAACTGCACAATTGACTTAATCCTGCTGTCAATATGCATCTTTTTTGCTTCTTCTTTTATCTTGCCTTCAGTCAATCCGAAGAAGATGCTTTTTCTTCCAATAAACCTATCAACAGACTTTGTTTCCCTTAACCTTATATTTGAAATAACCTCTTCTTTATAGTGCGGATGACTTTTCTCACCAAAGGAGAATACAACTACAATAACATTCTTCCCTTCTTGTACAAATTTTGGGATTGTACCACCCATTCCTACCGCTTCATCATCAGAGAATGAGCGCAAAAAATTAGTATGTTATTGCCCATTTTCTATCACCCCCATATCTCCATCATAAAGTTTCATTCTTTCCGGTAATGCTAATATATTCAACCCATTCATAATTTAATTGCCTCTGGGATTTTTTCTATCAGATCAGTCGCCAAAATGCTTTCTCCATATTTTTTAGAAGCTAACTCACCAGCTTTACCATTAATGTAGGCTGAAGCACACGCAGCAGTAA
>JACPNI010000103.1 GCA_016185555.1 Candidatus Woesearchaeota archaeon
AATTGAGAATAAGGGATCGAGGGTTTTAGAAGCGTTAAACAGGATAAAAGATAAACCTCTTCCAAAGCCTAAGCCAAAAATCCCTTCTTTTTCAATAAGCGAGAATAGAGAACCAAGAGTTGAAACAGAAAATTCTTTTGTTGCTAATGTTGAAAAATCACTTAGAAAAGTAGAAGAATTGGATGCGAAAATGAAAAAAGACAGCAGCAATTACCTTTCATTATATTGGGAACTTGTTGAAGCTGAGAAAAAATTTTTAGATGCAATACAGGCAATGGAAGAAAGAAAAATAAGGGCTCCTGATAATTTTATGAGAAGAATTGATAATAGAAAACAAATGATAAATGAGAGAAAAACAAGAGCATCTGTACAGGGGAAAAGTGATAAAAACCTTTAAGCAGTTCTAGAATCTTTTATTTTATTCTTAAGTCCACAAAAAATATTCCCAAATAGCCTGTAGGTTATCCTTAATTCTTTTTTGCCTCTTTTTGTTAGGTAATAATTCTTTTTTCTACCTGTTTGTCTTACATAAACTAATTTTGCCTTTCTTAACTTTTTTAATGCAGGGTATATTGTTCCTGGGGTTAGTTTCCCTGCTTTACGGCTGCCTATTATTTTGGCGAGTTCATCACCGCAGAGTCTTTTTCCATTGAGCTCATGTAGTATTAAAAAACTCAAAAACCCTCTAAAATCAATCACTTTTGGAAGTTTCATCAATTTTTAATTAATTAGTATATTTATATATCTATTGCTTGTACTATATATTGTATAACATATATATTTTATGTACAATATGTTTGTTATATTGTTGAGTGAGTTTTAAAAAATGATTAAAACTTTTAAGCAGAAAATAAAGAATTTTGTAGCGATATGTTTATAAAACAACCAAAATTTAGAAACCTTAAGGGCTCGTAGCTCAGTTTGGTTAGAGCATCTGACTCTTATATTTTTGAGAAATCAGAGGGTCGTGGGTTCAGATCCGGCCGGGCCCATAAAATCTTTAAAAATAGTGTGGCTGTACTGGAAAAGCGATTACTTCAAAAAATTCATCTAAAGGTGAAGGAAAAACTGGTGGCGAGAAAAAATCATAGTTATTTTCTTTTACAATTATTGGGCCTATGCTTCTATCACAACTTACTTTTTTAATTTTTGTTTGAAATGTTGACTCATATAAATCCAAAGGACCAGCTATTACTAATTCGTGGAATCTTAAAAATTGATTATTCCTAATAATTTTAAACCCTAAACTCTGTAGGTGGTTTATCGATTCTTGTGAAGGTCCCTTGTTCAATTTATATTCAAGATGTCCGATTATTTCTTCCATCTTAGGATCTTATTTTTCTTATCTCTAACGGTATAGAACCAATATCTTCTGCGTAAATATTCTTTTTGTCAGAGGTCCTTATAACCCAATTTTGATTTAGGATATTAAATTCAACCAGCACGTTCCCTTTAAATTCTGGTCCATACTTATAAGAAAACTGCTGACTTAATTTTTCTGCGATCTCTTTATTGTTTTTGCATTTTGCTAGTAGTTGTTGGGTATAAGCTTCGTCTTCTTCCTGGTCTTTTTGCAAAATTTTTGTACTTGGTCTCATCTTTTTGAAGCCTCCTGTTTGATTAAAGATATTAAAAATATACAGTTGTTGTATGTAGCTCCTTTATAAATTTATCTTTGTTTTTTGCCCATAAGTTTTTTAAATCATCGTTACTATCAAAGTTTATGCTTGATATAAAATTAATTAGGGAAAATCCTGAAATCATCAAGAAAGATCTGAAGAGAAGGAACGATACAGAAAAGCTTGGATGGTTTGAAGATTTGTTTAAAAAAGATATAGAGTGGCGCGGATTAAAGCAAAGAGTTGATTTTCTACGAAGCAGGAGAAATTCCATATCGGAAGAAATTAACAGATTAAAGAAATCAGGAAACAACAATGAAGCTGAGTTGAAAATAAAAGAAGCAAGCAAAATACCAGAAGAGATTAAAAATTCTGAGGATAAATTAAATCAGTTAAAAGAAAAAATTGATTTTTATTTGATGCGATTGCCAAACATATTACATGGGTCTGTTCCTACGGGGAAAGATAGTGAGGATAATGTTGTAGTCAGGAAAGTTGGGAAAATAAAAAAGCCAAAATTTGAATTAAGATCACACGGCGAGCTGATAGAATCTTTATGTATTGGTGATTTTAAAAAAGCTGCAAAAGTTTCTGGTACAGGTTTTTTTTACTTGGTTGGTAAGCTTGCCCTATTAGACCAGGCACTTAAGAGATTTGCAATGGATTATTTGGTTAAGAAAAAATACACTCTTGTTGAACCCCCATTGATGATGAACAGAAAAGCCTATGAAGGAGTTACAGATCTAGCTGATTTTGAGAAAGTTATGTATAAAATAGAAGGGGAAGACCTTTACTTAATTGCAACATCCGAGCATCCAATGGGAGCAATGTATATGAATGAGGTTCTGGATGAGGAAGAGCTCCCAATTAAGTTTGCAGGGATTAGCTCTTGTTTTAGAAAAGAAATAGGAAGCCATGGCGTAGATACAAGAGGGATTTTTAGGGTTCATCAATTTGATAAAATAGAACAATTTGTTTTTTGCAAACCAGAAGAGTCTTGGAAAATTCATGAAGAATTATTAGCTAATGCTGAATATTTGTTTAAGAAGCTTGCATTGCCTTATAGGGTTGTAAACATTTGCAGTGGTGATATCGGAACAGTTGCCGCTAAAAAATATGATATCGAAGTGTGGATGCCAAGGCAAGAAAAATATGCTGAGGTTGTATCCTGCAGCAATTGTACGAGTTATCAGGCTGTAAGACTAAATATAAAGTATAAAAAAGGGGAAGAAAAAGAATATGTTCATACTCTTAATAGCACGGCAATAGCCACTTCAAGAGCATTGGTAGCAATAATTGAAAACTATCAGGAGAAAGATGGTTCTATAAAGATTCCTAAAGTTCTCGTACCTTACCTAGGATTTAGCAAAATTGAAGCTGGCAAGAAATAATCTCCAATATGTTTTCTATGTTTGATAAAAGTTTATGGACGAAAGAACTTTTAGCTTGGTATCTATACGATTTAGCTAATTCTTTTATTACGATAACTATGACTGTCTATTTTTCTCAGTGGCTTGTTGTTGATAAAAAAGTTTCTGATTTTTGGTTTTCTTTAGCTTTTGTGGTTCCAACATTTATCCTTATTTTCTTATCTACTTATATTGGTAGTTTGGGTGATAGAAAAGGAAGTCACTCTAAAATCTTTATAGCTACAACGCTTGCAACCTTTCTTAGTGTTGTAGCTTTGTTGATTGTTGGAAGGGTTTTAAGTGGTTTAATTGGGGTTATACTTGTTCTTCTATTTTTTGCGTTCTATCAGTTTTTTGTTCAGCTTGCATTAGTACCTTATTATGCTTTTATAAAACATATAAGTAATGAAAAGATTTATGGTAGAGTCTCTGGGATAGGATTCACGTTCAGTCAAATTGGGAGCATTCTTGGTCTTTTACTAACCTTACCAATAGTAAATGGTTCTATCATCTTTTTCGGAAAGGATAGACTTGCTCCATTGGTTCCCTCGTTGATTTTATTCTTTATCTTTTTTTTACCAAGTTATTTTGTCTTTAGAAAAAAATTAATTGGTTCTATTTCTCTTCAAAAGGAAAATAAGTCATTTTGGAAAACATTTATATCGAACTTAAAAGATAGTAAAAAATATCCGGGAGTATTTCCCTTACTCATTTCTTTTTATCTTTTTAGTGATGCAATAGCTACCCTTACGCTATATTCTGCGATTTATCTACAAAATGTTTTTAATATTTCAGATTCAGTTAAGGTTGGTATCTTCTTGTTCGTTTTGGTTGGGTTTGCTCTCGGCTCATTTTTCGGTGGTGTATTATCTGATAAATATAGCCATAAATTAACGCTCATTATAGCATTGTTTTTTAATGCTTTGAGTATATTTGTGAGTGCATTTAATACAAGACCAGAGGCTCTTACTATAATATTCTTTATATTCGGGTCTTCAATGGGCTTAGTATATACTGCATCAAGAAGTTATTTAGCTTTCCTTGTTCCA
>JACPNI010000111.1 GCA_016185555.1 Candidatus Woesearchaeota archaeon
CATTTGGGCGAGAATTTCCTGTATTCTTCTCTCCTGTTCTTCCGGTGGCAATCCAGCAAGCTCTTCCTGTAATTTCACTAACTCTTCTTCAGAAAACATTATCAGAAAACATTTATATATACATAAAAAGCTTTCGCTTGTTTATGATTTCGGTTGTAATACCAGCATGCAATGAAGGAGATTACATTTCAAAAACCCTTGAATCTGTAAAAAAGCAAAGGGAGAATCATGAGGTTGTTGTGGTATGCAATGGATGTACAGACAATACATATAAAGTAGCAAAAAGGTACACAAAAAAAGTATTTATTCTAAATAAAAAGAATGTTTCTAAAGCAAGAAACTACGGTGCAAATAAGGCCAAGGGAAAAATCCTCGTATTCCTTGATGCTGATACACAGCTAACTGAAGGAAGCTTAAAAAAAATTCTGGAAACCATGAATCATTCAACTATTATCGGCACATGCAAAGGCATCCCAGAATCAAAAAAGTTAATTTATAGAATTTTGCTTTTGGTTAAAAACAACTTACGAACTCCAGTGAATGGAATTTTATTCTGCAAAAAGAACATCTTTAATAAAATTGGTGGATATGATAATAATAAAACAGTCAAAGAACATAGAGACTTAATTAAAAGAGCACTAAACTACGGTCAATTTGGTTTAGCTGATACGAACGTGGTAAATTCAATGAGGAGGTTTGAAAAACTTGGTTTTGGCAATGTTGCGCTTTTCTGGTTAAAAAATTTAATTGGGAATAAAGAAAAATATAAAATAATAAGATGATTACTTAAAATAACCATAAAACAAGGCTCTATGATATGCTCTTGCCTGTTCTTCTTCTAATCCTATTAATAGCCTTTGCTTGGGCATTATTTTTTCATTTAGGTTTCCCATTTCTTTTAAAACAGTATATCTCATAACCCTATTATAACTCTGACAGCTGTCTGATTTACATGCATCATTAAGACCTGAAAGATTCTGCTCTACTAGTGCTAATGAAATTTCTAAGCTTTTTTGCCGTGGATATAGACCTTGCCCAAAAGTATTTCCATTATAAAGCTCCCCAATAATTCTATTGACCTTACTCCCAATATAAAAAGAACCATATGCTAAATTTCCTGTAAAATTAAGCAATAAAACAGAACCTATTACTACACCGGTCTTTTTTAACTTACTGTATTTAGGTTTATCCTCTTTAGTTTTTAGCTTTTCTTTAGGCTCTATCTCTCTCATTTTAATCTTACCTCTATCAATTATTATTTGAAATATCCGTAGACATATGCTCTTTCCCTGGCTTTTGTCGATCTTTCATCTAAATTTCTTAATTGCCGCTCTTTAGGCTCTATTTCTTTACTATAACCAGCTATTTCTTCATATAGTCTTAACTTTGTCTCTAAGCATTTTTCTGTGCTACACTCCAAAGAATTTAAAAGAGCTAAATTAGACGAAGCATTTTGTAATTTTTCATATAATCCATTTCTTTTGTTGAGCGCACCAAATATTTCTTGCGCTTTTTCATTAAGATAGAGGTAATTGTAAGTACCGTTTCCAAAGAAATTTATTCCTAAGATCATAGTACCCGCCATAATAGATCTCTTTATTAATGAATTTCTGCTCATTTTTCCTATATCTCCACCAACGCCACCCATCTTAACTCCTAATTATTTTTTTAAATTGTTTATTCATTTTAACCAGTTACTTGAAATATCCATAGACTAAAGCTCTTTCACGGGATTTATATGCTGATCTTAATAACTTGTCTATATCATGCTGAATGTTTCTATTTTCATTGTTATAATCATTGCCTCTTTCAAAAAGAATCCTAGCATGTTTATCTGTTACAAATTCTTCAGTATAACAGTCTAAACTCTTATATGTTTCACAAAAATCAGGAGACAGCTGTAAATTTCTTTGTACATTCCGTAGTTCATCCACAACAATTTGATTAATGTCGACTTTGGATGAAAGTGCTTTAATGCGACCATTAATGTGATTATAATTAATTAAATTTATAGAGGCATTTAAAACCAGAACTAATGCACCAACTCCAAGTACTCTTTCAAGTTTATTCATTTTAACCAATAGCTCTTCTAACATCAACAACTTCAACACTTTCTACATTATCCAGGGCCTTTACTGCTTCTTCTAAAGGATCAGTAGAGCCTTTCTCTTCATCCATTACAAAAATGCATTTCAAGGCAGTTAAACCATAACCTATAGGTTCAAATTCCACTTTGCCAACATCCCCGCCAAATTTCTCAATTTCATCCTTTACATTGGATTCTAATGCCTCCATGTCAACCTCGGGGCTATTAGGCATTACCTTAAGCGTTATTACGACATTTGTCATTTTAGTTTGGCCCCTCAAATTCACAGGAAGGACAGACATACTTTGTGCCTAATTCCTTGCAATGGAAACACCTTACTATATCCTGCTTGCTGCATTTAGGACATTTGAACCTGGTCGATCCAACTGTGTTTGTTAAATCTGCTCTACAGGAAGTGCATAATAGTTTCATTGCTTTTTTGAGAAATTTTGACTGTTTATAAGCCTTTTGAATACGTATTTTGGTTGTATTATCCTGATATTTTTTCACATCTGCTGTAAAATTATTGTACAATTTCTAAGTTTGGAAAGGCTTATATTTAAAGGCAAAACCTTTATTTATCTAGGGTGTGTGTGTATATACTATAGATGAAAACCTATTGCAAGGAATTTCTTAAGCTCGCAAAGTCAAGAAAAACAACCTATGAATTTAGCGATAAAAAAGTTAAGGATAAACATATTTTAAGGATTCTCGAAGCAGCTAGATGGGCTCCCTCTGTTCATAATTGGCAACCATGGAGGTTTATAGTGATTAAGGATAAAGGTACAATAAACAAACTAATGGAGATATGTTATTACGGTGCATTTCATACCAGCCCATCAGTAATTATTGCTATCCTAATTGAACCTGTAGAAAAAAGTAATTTATTCAAATCATTTTTAAATCCTAACCTAAAAAAATTTCCAGAATTAAACAGATTTCTAGAAACACACTCAAATATGTGCGCAAGCTTGCCTGCGTTAAGTATGAGCTTCCAAGCAACTGCATTAGGTATTGCAAGTTTTATAGTTTCACCTGTAATAGAAGAAGCAAATATTCTATTAAAAGTACAGAAAGGCTATAATGTTTTATTATTTATCGGCCTTGGATATGAAAAAGAAGGGGTCTTCCAAAAAACGAGACATAGGAAAGAACTGAAAGAAATAACATCTTATGAATATTATTCTGGAGAAAAGTGAAAAAAGAAGAAATAAAAGAAATTTTGCAGAAAGAATTAAGTAGCAACAAAGAAAATAGGATTTACCTGCTAGTTACAGATACAGAAGACTATCACTATTCAATTCTTAGCTTGCTTGAATATTTCACAGATAAATTAAAACTAGAGGGCATATATATCACGTTCAATAGACCTTATAGCACAATAGTAAATAAACTCAAAGGCGACAAAATAGACACGTCAAAAATATGCTTTATTGACTGCACAGGTAAAAAAGAGAGTAATGAAAACTGCTTTTTTATAGATGGACCACAGTCCTTAACTGAGCTATCTATCTTGATAACAAGTATAACCGACAGCAAAAATGTTGGTTTTTTATTATTTGATTCATTATCAGCCCTATTAGTTTATAATAAAAAAGACATAGTTGAGAGGTTTACACACTATCTAATGAATAAAGCAAGACTCTTTAACACACTTTCTTTTTTTATAATCTTAAAAGAAGACGAAGCATCAAACAAGATAACTCCAAATATATCCCTATTTTGCGACAAGATAATCAAAATATAAAAATTTATTTTTTAAACCCATATACTTCTGCAAGTTTAAGATATAGATAAGAACCTACCAGAAAGAATATAGATGCTATAACTAAAAAAAGGTATATCAAAGTCTGTGAAATATTCTCATCAATATCAACTAGCTTCATTTCAGATATCAAATATAATGAATGGGCAAATAAGTGTAAAATATAAAATATTATTCCATAGAACATCCATGCTGCATGTCTCTTAAAATCTCCAGATAAAAATTTATTGTGACCCCTAGAGTAATAATAAATTGCAACCAAACAAAACAAGATAGAGATACTCAATAAAACAAAGTGTGTCAGCAATAACAAACCATTCCAAGAAGGATAAACTGTTAGTTAATAAAGATTTTGAATAGTTTTATACCTGGAATATGGTTTATGACTTTTCCAAAAGTTTTTCCAAATCCTCTATCAAAGTAATTATCTTACCGACCATTAATTTTATCTACTAAAGCTAAACTTCCAATACTTAAGGCTGTGTTTTCAATTTTTTTACACCCCCATAAAATTATGAGAACACAACTTACTTAAAATTTATTAAGAGGAGAAGTTAGGTTCTAAAGAACTATTGGAAAGGTTTTATTTAAAAATTGCTTTCAGAGGTTCAGATGCTCCTGTGCAAGTTCAGAAAAAGCCAAATCAATCTTTTCTCTTTTCCATCCTGCTTTTTCAAGCCTGTTGGTTATGCTTTGCCTTGTTTCACCTTCTGAAAGTCTGTTAAGAATGAAATTTTTAAGCAATACAGAGCCAACAGTTTTTATTTTTTTTGGCTCTTGCTCCACTTCTTTATATGGCGAGGATTCTTTTTTTTCAGGTTCTTCCCAACTTAACTCTTCTTTAATAATTACGGCCTTTATCTTCTTTCTTTCCAACCAGAATATAAATAAGATAATAAAAATAGCAAATCCTATTAGGGTAGGAACAACATATGATTTATAATCTTTTGCAACGGCTTTGACACTGAAGCTGTGGCTTAATTTTGATGTTTTATTATTCTCATAATAACCAGTTAATTCAATCTTATAACTTCCTGGTTCTAATCTGCCAACATTTTCAGTTATTGTTTTTGTTCTTGTTATCTCTAAATCTCTTTCCTTGTGCCATATAACCTTATCTTCCTTGTATATTTTTTCTTCTAAGAATAACAAAGTAGGAGCATCTTTATTAAATGATAAAATAATTGAGAATTCAAATTCATCCTGAAAAGTTACTTGTGGTAATTTTTCTAATTCAATGTCGAAAACCAAAGGAGCCCCATAACTTATTTGGATAACTCTGTGCGCTTTTGTTTTATGTCCTTGAAAATCTACCTCCACATAAAAATCATAAGATCCTATTTGAGTGTTAGTTGGTAAGAATATATTTGTTGTTTCTGTTTTTTCTTCAAAGCTTCCCAAATAAACTGTATCAGAACCTGAAGTTGCCGTTTTACCGTCTTTTTCAAGCCAGAACTTTACAATAACATCTCCTTTAATCCCCCCCATGCCCTTCATTAAATAAGTAAAATCAAAGAACTGCTCTGGCTCTATTGGAGAATCTGCCCTTATTATTTTTACATCAAATAATCTTACACACCTATGATTATAGCAACTTTCTCCTTCTGCAATATTACAGTCAGCATCTGAAAGACATTCATGATCATAGCATTTATACTCAAAACAGTATTGGCTTGCTTTGCAGTCTGAATCTTTAGTACATTGCCGGCTCATTCCGCCTCCTCCGCCACCACCGCCAGAACCACCGCCGGGGCTTGGTGCTGATACAGAAACTGTTAATTTATTGTTTATGCTTGTATTTATCCG
>JACPNI010000119.1 GCA_016185555.1 Candidatus Woesearchaeota archaeon
AAATAAGAGCAGATAAAGAAGAGAAAGAAAGAGAAAAATTAAAAGAAGAAGGAAATCTTAAAGCAAGATTTGGATTAAAGTAAAAAACTTAGGGGGTTAAAATGGTATTTAAAGTTGAATTAGAAAATACTGAATTAGAGTTTTTTAATGCTTTCAAGAGTGAAGGCATTGGCAGATTAGGCTATACACCACTTCCGGAAGGTCCCTTAATGAACCTTGATATTGCAGAAAGCAGTAATGGTTCTTATTACATACTTAAAGCAGGGATTATTCAAGATACTACAAAATATATGGAAGAAGAAAGAGAATTTCAAAAGAAAGCGATTATGTATAAAATATCCTTAAGCGACTATGAAAGGAAGGTTAAAGAATACGCTAAAAAAGGTAAAAAAATAGATTTTGGTGAACCACCAGTTATAGATTTTAAAGAACCAGAACCACCAAAGAATATCAATATACCGATTAAAAACTTAGAAACGGTTTTTGGAAAAGAGAGAATAAAAAGTGTAAGGAAAGTAGTATTTTTATTGGATGATAAGGCAGAAATTGAATATGAAATCTACAACGGGGCTGCAACAAACTACGGTGTAGAAAATGGTTTAACATTAAGCTGCGGGGACAATATGACCGCCCCACCAAAGAAATTAACTACCCAGGATAATTTAATTAAAGACCTTAAAAGGTTTTCAAAAATACTTGAAACATTAGTTAATGGAATCTATGAGGAAAATAATACCAAAATAGATCTGAAATTTTACTTAAGAGTACCATTCGGTATTGGAGAAGATAAAGCAATAATTGATAGTAATAGTGTTAAAGAAAAAAAGCCATATGACGGCCGGGGCCCTTATCTTTAGGCTATGAAAAAAAAATCTTCAAAAAAGAGTTTGGATATTAGTAAATATGAAGTTTCAGTAAAAGAGCTAAGATGGAACTATGAAAAGAAATTAGATTCTACACAAAAAAAACCCCATTCAGGCAGGCTCAGTGAAATAATAGGGCAGGACAAGGCAGTCAAAGCAATTGAGTTTGGGCTTGCAATGGGTGATGCCCCAGGATATAATATTTTTGCAACAGGCCCAGAAGGTGTTGGGAAACTTACTGCAGTTAAAGAAATTCTTGAGGAGAGGGTTAAGAAACTAAGCACAAATTTAACTGACCAGTGTGCTGTTTATAACTTTGATGCACCAGACAAGCCATTAATACTAACATTTGAAGCTGGAAAAGGGATTAGGTTTAAAGAAGAATTAAACAAATTTCTTGAGGATATATACACTAAATCACTATCTGCAATACAGGAAGAGGTTAATAAAAATAATAAAGAACTTGAATCAAAAATTTCTCCACTTAAAGAAGAAGTGGTTAAACACTTAAAAGAAAAGGATATAGATTTTGATATTGATGATAAATATAAAATAGAAATAAACTATGGTGATAAAGAAAATATTGAAGAAGATGATGCAATACTGGACTCAGAAATATAACACTACTGCCAAAAAACTTATTCAGGAAAATGGTGAAAAAGATACAGAACTAGTTAATAATAAAATTATCGAAGTGATTAATAACGGGTTTAAGAATATTAAATCTAATTATAATGATAAAAAAACAATGCAGTTTCTTGAAAATATGCAGAAGGATATGCTTACTGATCCTCTTAAAATATACAGGTTCTCAAAGATACCAGAGAGTATTAACAACTCAATTTTAAAAGAAGAAGGAGATTACCTGGACAGGGAAAAAATCCAGGAATTTGGCAAAAATCTTGTTAATAGATATAAAATAAATCTGCTTGTTGATAACTCAAAGACTAAAAATGCCCCAGTCATATTTGAAATTAATCCTACCTACTCAAATGTAATCGGTACAATATTAAAAGACAAGCTTATATCACTGAATGAGGAAAACGACGATCATTTAAGAACTGAAGCTGGTTCTGCAATTAAGGCAAATGAGGGCTTTCTTGTTTTGAATGCAAATGATCTCATTACAAAAGAAGACTGCCTGCATACACTTGATGCCCTGTCAAGAGTTATAAAAAACAGGGAAGTCGCTATTGAGAACATTCGATCTGAGCAAAAAACAGATCTGGCAAAAGCAAAAACTAAGGTTATAATGCTTGGTGATGAATCGGCTTTCTACCTGATGCAGGAATATTTCCTAAAATTCGAAAGCTGTTTCAAAATAAAAGCAGAATTCTCAAGGACAATACCAAATAATGAAGAAAATATAAACCGGTATATGGGCTTCTTTAATTCCTTTACAACAAAAAACAACCTAAAACCCCTGGATGACTCTGCTGCTGCATCAATGATAGAATACAGCGCAAGGTGTGGCGGGAGTAAAGACAGGCTTACTGCAAGATTCGGATCATTAGCAGATGTAATAAGGGAGGCAAATATTTTTGCAAAAAATGAACCTCTGGTTACAGCAAAGCACATATCTAAGGCACTGGAAAATAAAATTGAAATAAACAGCACACTTGAAGAAGAATTATCGGATTTCATAAAAAAAGATTATACCAAAATTGACTTAAAAGGAACAAAAGTCGGGGAAATAAATGGTTTGGAGGTTTTTCTTTCAACAGGTTATGACTTTGGCCTGCCATTTAAGATGATTGCAAAGGTTTCACTTACAGATGCAGGCAGCAATGAAAATATAGTAAATGTAGAAGGCGAAGTAGGCTACAGTGACAAAAGCTGGGATAAAGGAATGCTTGTGCTTTATTCGCACCTAAGAGGAAGACATGCAAAAGACAAGCCAATGCCTCTAAATATAAGCATAAGCCATGCACAAGAAGAGGATATGTGGGGCAACAGTGCAATACTTGCAAGCAGTTTGGCTGTATACTCAGACTTTACAGGATTGCCTACAAAACAAAATATTGCTGTAACCGGGTTTATGAATGAAGCAGGCGATGTATTGTGCATTGGGGGCGTTAATGAAAAGATTGAAGGTTTCTACAAAATATGCAAGCTAATGAAAATAAATGACGGTGGTGTAGTTATACCTAAAAGCAATATACGGGATTTAATGTTAAATGATGAGGTAATAAAGGCTGTTAAGTCCAATAACTTTAAGATATATGCCGTAGGTCATATTGATGAAGCAAAGGAGATTATGATGGATAAAAAAGCAGCCACTATAAACCGTATTGCTGACAAGAAAATAGAAGAAGCTAATCAGATATTATCTAGGTATAGAAGATAGTTTTGCAATATATATTCTTTTTACACTAAATATTTTTAAACCAGTTGTTCTTAAATTTAAGTATAAATAAAAGGTGAAAATTGAATCCTAAACTGGTGATATGTAGAAGTATAATCTTCTTAAAAATAATTATCAATGAGAGGTGAAAAATGCCAAAAGAAGAAAAAACCACATTTGCATTATTTAGCGACCTTCTTATCGGAACAAGGCTGTACAATCCTGAAATTCTTGAAGGCGCCGGGATAGTCCTGTCAAATACAAAAAACCTGAATTCAGTTATAATTAACGGCGGTTTAGTGGCCAGGGTTCCCAAATATTTTGGTAAGAGAAATGCACAATATTTTGAGCTTCTTGATTATGACTTGGAAAAAAAATATGGTAAAAAAGTTTCAGATAAGATCAGAAAGATTCACGATTTAAAAAAACTCGATTTGGATAAGTTTAACGGCCTTGGTAAATTGGATGGAAAAGATGCTGAGGACAAAAAAGATGAGATTAATTCAGTAGGCGTGGACTCTTTGGAAGATTTGATTGAGATTGCGCAGCCAGAAATAGCTAAGATAAA
>JACPNI010000107.1 GCA_016185555.1 Candidatus Woesearchaeota archaeon
AATAATTAATTGTTATAAACAAGCAGAGAATTGTGATAAGGTAGTTGAAGAATTTAGAATTTTAAGGGATAAAATACCATCAAAAGGCGCTTCTGACGATACAAGCAAGGCATGCGCAGATCTTTTTGTTTTTACTTGTTTAGGTGAAGATGATAAAAAACAATGCGAGGTTAGGGTTTCAACAAAGGGTAAGGTTGTAGAGAAAGAACAAATTGAGGAAGCAATAAATCGCTTAAAGCTTGAAGGATTAGTTGGGTTTAATAAGAAATATAAAGAAGCTGTTGATAACTTCAATGCAAAAAGGTATGGTAAGGCAAAGGACTTGGCCAAAGACCTTGCAGAAACAATTTATGCAGTATTTCCTAAATTTGGTGAATCTGCAGCACTATGTGAAGAAATAGAAACAAGGGATAATCTGCCTAAAGGCTTATGTTTGCAAAGTGATCAATTTTATTTAAGCAGCAGATATATTGAAATATCCTCTAAATTATTGGGGGGAAAAAGTTGCGAAGAGATAGAAAGTAGTTATAAAAACGATTTTGCAATAGATATAACTTCCTTGGGTGAAAGTAATTTACAATTAAAATATATTAATTTTATACAAGGGACTAAACTAGGTGCTTCAGATTTAAGTGGTAAACCAGTAGTAAGTCAAGTTCTCTATGATTTAGGAAAATGTTTTGAAGAGAAAAATAACTTGCTCCATATGTCGCGATATTATCATTTCCTGTTAATTTCTTATCCCGATGAGAATATAGCGAAGAATTTGATAAGGGCAAAAGAACCTAAATTAACTCAGGATGGGGAAAGATGTAAAGACTTCGATAAGGTTATTGGTTATAGTGCTGAAGCATGTAATAAATTTAACTCTTGGCTTGATGTTAAACTTAAAGAGATTGATCCGCAAATAAAAAGAAGATTGAAATGCTGGTCGGGTGCTAAATTGGCTTTACCAAAGACCGGAACAGAATTTTATAGTATTTGTAGGCCCTGCACTCTTATAAAATCTTGTAGTGATTATGGGGAAGGAAAAACTGCCTGTGAAGCCGACCCGTGTGGGTTTGGTTGTAAATTTGATGGAGCTTTTTCAGGGAATAAATGTGTGGCTACTTAATGATGGATGCTGTCCTACAAAGCTTTCTTTATTTTAATGATCCTCTAACCTCTCCACCCTTTTGTATCTCGATAGGGAAAAAATTGGGCCTAGAAAACTTAAAGATTTTAAATAGCCTGGAAGGCTATAAAAAATGGGGGGAAAAATAGAAAAGTGAGTATGAATAAAATAATTAAAACTAATGCAGCTAAAGAAATAAAGCTGAAAAAGCACATAAAATTCAGAAAAGAGAAAGACTATATCCTTTTATGCGACCTCAAAAACCTAGAAGATTATGAGCTTCCACCAAAATATTATTCATTGTTGGTTGACTTGAAAGTAGGAGTTAAAACAAGCAAATTTAATTCAGATCTTATTAAAGATCTCAAAAATATAAATGCATTAGAGCTTGCAACTAAAAATAAAGATTAATCTTATGGAGTTTAGTATTGACCGTCATGAACTTAGACAAAATTTTTACCATAGCAAACTTTAAATATGTGACTAAACTCCTAGTTAATATAACATGTTAATAAAAGATAAAAGAGGTATTGAACTTAGCATTAACACTTTAATTATTTCTATATTGGTAATTTTAACTTTAATCATTATAATAATTTTCTTTTTAGGCGGTGCAAAAAGGGTTACAGATACTATTAGCGGGATATTCTTTAAAACAACCGCTGGAACAGATAGGAGTTTAGCAGTACAAACGTGTGGTACTTATTGCGATCAGGCTTTATCCCTGCCTAAAACACTAAGAAAAGATTCATCTTATTGTACCTCGTGGTTTAACATAGATACTGCAGGCAGAGGTGAAGCGGATTTACTTGATTCTACAGACAAATCAAAAGGATATAAAAGATTTTTTTGTTTGGCACTTAGGGATAATGTAGAAGGAAGTGCCGGTTTAGGTGTTTCATGCATTGATCGAGAAACTAATGCACAGCTAGTTTGTTGAAACAAAAACTTTAAGTATTCTTTTTCTTTAACCTGATTTATGTATTTTAATAAAAAAGGTGATTTGACAACATTACAATTTTTGCTTGGTCTGCTTCTTGCAATCGCTGCTTTATATATCTTGTTTAATATCAGCAGCATTGTTCTTACATTGCTGTCGACAAGTGATGATGACTCTTTTATGCAGTTTGCAGAGAGAGTATCAAAGATGAAGGTTGATTCTGTTGAAGAAATACACCTTTATGTAAGCAAAGGGAATATAATTATCACTTTTGACAAGGGTTCTGATAAGTCAAGTTCTTCATCAGACGATTATAACAGGCCGACAAGGTGTCTATTTGAGAGGCAGGAAAAAAGAGCATGTTTGTGTAAATGCAAGATTGGAAGTAAAGATTCATGCTTTAAGGGCGCTTCCTGCATTATACTTAGTGAAGAGGTTAATACTATAAGAGGAAAAGCTGTTGAAGAAAATAAGTTTTACGTAGTGGGGGAAACGAAAAATATATTCAAAGTTAAAAGAGAAGCAAGTTCTATTGTAATTGAACCTTTATTAATCAAATAAAAAGGAATATAAATCCGGATTAATCTCAAGAGTTTATGTTTAAAAGGGGTGAGGTTAACACAAACACTTATTTTGTGGTAATTGATTTAATCTTGATTACATTGCTGTTTTATACATATTTTAATTATATTAATGAGGCCTCTAGCATACTGGAGTTTAATAAAAATTTTCTTGCAAGGGACTTGTCATTAATGATAGACACATTATATCTTTCCCCTGGAGAAGTATCAGGAACAATCCCGTTAAGCGAGAAATTTTATATTGTATCTGTTGGCAAGACAAAGGAAGGTTTTATAGTTAATGTTAATGATATCTATAAGGTAGTTGCTGTTTCTTATCCTTATACTA
>JACPNI010000108.1 GCA_016185555.1 Candidatus Woesearchaeota archaeon
CAAGGAGAGCAGTAAAGGATATGCCTTATTTCAAACTAATAATAAAGAATAATCCTGTGTTTGCAAGAGATTTGAAATTGACTGATGAAGAGGTTAAATGGCTGGATAACTGACTTGCTTAAAGCTTTAGCTCATTTAAATGCTTCAAACGCGATTCTAGACTTGGATGTGTTGAAAATAGGTTTATTAAAAAATTGCCTTTAAACGGATTTGCAATAAATAAACTGCTGGCAGCTTCTGAACCAAAATGCAGTGGATTATATTTAACTGAATTGTGTATTTTTTCCAGCGCTTTTGCTAGTGGTTTTGCATCCCCCACTAATCTAGCTCCGGTTTCATCTGCCAAATATTCACGGCTTCTGGAAATTGCCATCTGGATTATTAAAGCGATTATTGGGGTCAATATTGCAAGTATAAGCAAACCTATCAGGTTTCCGGTGCCTTGATTAGAATCCCTATCTGTCCCACCAAAAAATGCTGCAAATTGCGCCATATGTGCGATGTATGATATAACCCCAGCAATTGTAGCTGCTACAGTTGCAATTAGAACATCTCTGTTTTTTGCATGGCCAATTTCATGTGCTAACACCCCCTTTAATTCTTCTTTTGTCAGCAAATCCAAGATTCCTTTTGTACAGGCTACTACATAATGATTTGGACCTCTGCCTGCACAAAATGCATTTGCCTGTTCTGTCGGAATTAAATAAACACCCCTTGGCTCAGATATATTTGCTTCTTTTGCTAGCTCTTTAATCATAGAATAAAGCCATGGGTATTGTGACTGCTTAATTTTCTCAGCATGGTACCACATTAGGGCTATCTTGTCTGAGAAGAAATAGGTAATTCCGTTCATTAAGATTGCAAATACTAATGCAATTGTTAACCCTAATTTCCCCCCAATCAGATTACCAACTAAAAGCATTAGCCCTGTAAGCGCGCCTATTAAGATGGCTGTCTTTATTTGGTTTATTATCATTAAGCTATTGTTAATGCGAAATTATTTTTAAATCTTATGTATTCTGAGGTTTCCAATTAGAACAATTTTTATATACTGGGGAATATTCTTTAATAAGAATGAGAAAAGAGGTTATTTTTTTTACGTCTTTAGTATTTTTATTAATGTTTAATGTTTCTGCTAGGATAGTAGTAGATTCGCCAAATTTAGAATCCCAAAGAGGCTCAGCTGATGTTTGTGGCAATGGTATTAAACAACCCGGAGAAGATTGTAATTCCTGCCCTGCTGATGCTGGTTGTTCTTTAGGCTCTAGTTGTTTGTTTGTTAGTGGGAATTGGACCTGTATTCCAACTGGTCTTTGTGGCAATGGCTTACCAGATAGTGGAGAGAATTGTCAAACATGTTCTCAAGATATGCCTGCAGGAACCTGTACAAACTGTGGCAATGGAAGGCAGGATGCTGGTGAGACATGCAATACCTGTCCAAATGACATGCCTGCAGGAACCTGTACAAACTGTGGCAATGGACGAGTTGATTTAGGAGAAACTTGTACAACATGCCCTCAGGATATAATAGCTACAGGAGGAACCTGCACAAACTGCGGCAATGGCAGATTAGACCTAGGGGAGAATTGTGCTTCCTGCCCCCAGGATGTTCTTTCAATGGGAGGTGTATGTTCTCCATGTAATTTTAATCGTGTTTGTGATGTAAGCGAGAGTTGTGGGTGTACTGATTGTTTTAATTCTTCTGACGGTTGTACTAATGGGAATAAATGTAATGTTCAAATGCAATCTTGTGGTTGTAATACACTAAGGGATGGAGTTTGCAGTTCTGATTTATCTTGTGGAAATATTGATCCTGATTGTTGTGTTGTTAATGATGCTTCATGGTCAACTGATTGCACTTTTGATAAATTACCCGTTTATATAAATGTGAAAACAGGCAATGCTTGCAACAATAAGCAAATAAATTTTGAAGTGAAAGAAGATAGTGCTACAATAATCCCAGGTGCAAATTCAACATTTGTTGCAAATGGGTCAGCTAAAGGAACTTGGATAGCAAAGCGTAGTTCTACATGTTATCCGGTTATAGGTTGTACACCTAGGGTTAATAATTATTATTTTGTAACAACTTTAAGTCAAAATTCAAAGATATTTGATCAAAAAAAATTAGAAGTAAGAGACTGTGATGTTGTTAATGATGCTGATTGTGATGGAATTCTAAATGATGTAGATGAATGTCCGGGAACAAAATCGTGTCGTGATGCTGATTCTAAGGGTTGTGATAAAGGCCAGGCAACTTGTTATGCTGAATGGGATTGTTCTGCATCCGAATGGTCTGAGTGCAATGAGGAAACTGGCAAAAGAACAAGAGATACAAGTAGGTGTATCTTCAATGGCATTCCAAATTCACCTTGTGCAAATATAACTTCTGTTACAAATCAAAAAGATTGTCTGATTGAGCAAGAATTTCCAGTATTCACTAATTTAAATTTAATTATCTCCATATCATTATTGATTGGTTATTACCTTCTTAGAGAAAAGTTAGAAAAGAGTTCTAAATAGACCAAGAAATACTTGGAAGCCATCAAATGGTGGAAGTGGTATCATATTAAACAAGAAAAGGATCATATTTATTTTCTTCATTAAGAACCATCCCATCATCTCTTTTGTACTCATTCTTTTTTTGTATTTAAGAATATAGAAACCTACTATCCATAATATCAAGTTAACGAGAGGACCGGCAAATGCAGTTATAGCCCCCTGTAATGGGGTTGAAGCTGAAACTTGTACAAAACCAGGTACAAATACAAGCAATGGTGATTGTATCAACTTTAGCACAACCCCCAAGCCCAAACCAAAATAACTTGCAAAAAATTCAGCTTTTAATCCAAGTAGTAATGCAACAAATTTATGTCCGAGCTCATGTAAAACCACGCCTGGAGCAGTTATCAGCATTGAGAGTTTGATATCCCCCCAAATTGATGCTGGATTTAAATAAGATTCAATTGTTCTTTGTTTTAAAAAACCTGAAAAAATGTAGCCTAAAGCTAGGGTCATTACTATTAAATCAAGGATTTCTCTAAAGGTTATTATTGTCATTTTAAAATTGTGTAAGTTTAGTTTGCTTGATTAGTTGACTTTTATTTAATACTTTTTCTATATCAATCCTAAATTTTTTAAAAATAAAGCTCTTCGCATATGTAAGCATTTCTCTTTTTGTATTAAAATAAATTGGTTTTGTTTTTAATGATTTTCTTGTCGCTTCTCTGCACACAAATACTCCCATTGGAAATAAGTATTCATCTGTTATAAACCTCAAAACCAGCACACTTGCTTGCACCTTAAGTTCTTTTAACTTTTCTAAAACAGCAAGCCTACAGGCATAATATCCACCGACAGTATTTGAGGCATAGGTTTTTCTTCCATTATATGTTTCATAATCGGTTGCAAATAAAAATTCTTCATCTTTTTGTATATATCCCTCAAATAGCTCATAACTCCATGGCTCAGGAATAGTGATAATCAAATAATAGTTCCCAATATAACCATCAAAATATAGTGCATAATTTTCTAATATTTTGTTTTCTCTTATTTCATTTAGAAGATTCTTCGCTACAATATCATCTACAGCAGTTATGCACCATCTGGTAGGAACTAGTTTTCTTTCATTTTTAATTCCAAGATTTCCTACAGATAATACCCGGGAAATAAAATGCTCGTCAAATCCTTTTTCATATAAATATTTAATTCCTTCTACAGCCTTTAGGTCTGTATCATAGTAAACCTTTTCTGCCTGTAATGGTATTTTAGGATTTTCTGTTAGTTTAAGATTTTTTAAATCTGCCATTAACCCGATTGGGCTTACTACAGAATCTGATTGTGGATTATATCTTGGTTTTTCCTTTAGTGTTATTTCCATATCAACTGGTTTTATTGCCATATTTATTTCTTGTGATGTTTCAATAAATTTGTTATTTAATCTGGCATCCTTAACATTTACTTTTGTTCGGGAATTAACTAATGAGGACCTTAGTTTTAATATTTCATCAATCTGCATATTTTTATTTGCCCAATATCTTGGCGAATCATACATCCATGCATCTTCATTTCTTTCAATAGGAGAAATAACACCTAAGTTTACGTTTGGATAATTAAATCTTCCAACAAATACTGATGGTGGAGTTGTTGCATCAAAATTGTCAGACAGTTTTTCTATTGTTCTTGCCAGATAGGTGTTCGTAATATCAAATGGACAGAATTTTCTAATGCACCTTCCTAAAATTCTGCATTCATTGCAAGGATGAGAAATGTTCATAATTTATAAGACATGAAAAGGTTTTTAAGTTTAATCAAACTAATTTTAAAGATGATAAACAAGAAAGACTTCGAGGTTATAAGAAAGAATCTAGGAAATTTTGAAAATGAAAGAGAAAAAACAATACAGGATTCAAGAGAAATAATAAAACTATCCAAGCAGATAATATATTCTGTTCATAGGGACGATATAGACTCTGCTTCCAGGCTTATGTTAGATATAAAGAAAAAGATAAGGAACCTTAGCAAGGGGTGTTACGATACTAACATAAATATGGTTGCTTTTCAGGAATATGTTGAAGCAGTTTGCTATTTTGAATTTATTAAAAGCAATAAAATCCCAACACTAAAAGAAGTTGGGGTTGATACAGAATCTTATCTTCTTGGCTTATGTGATTTAACCGGGGAGTTAGTAAGAAAAGCAGTTGATGATATAATAAAGAAAAAGTTTGACCATGCATTGCAAATAAAAGAGCTTGTTGCTGAAATTTATGGTGAGTTTTTAACATTTGATCTTAGAAATGGGGATTTAAGAACAAAATTTGATTCTATTAAGTGGAATTTAAATAAACTGGAAGACTTGATACTTTCTGCTGAATTGCGCAAATAACCGGCGAAAGCTTTATAACATTATATTAAGTTGGGATTACTATGTTAAAGACTTCTATGCGTACACATACATGCAATGAGCTAACAAAGAAAGAGGCAAAAAAAAGGGTAATGTTATGCGGTTTTTGCCATACAATAAGGAATCATGGTGGGGTTGTTTTTATTGACCTAAGGGACAGGTATGGTTTAACGCAGATTGTTTTTGATCCTGGATATTCCAAGGAAACCCACAAAGAATCAGATAAACTGCGAAGGGAATTTGTAATCCAGATAGGTGGACTGGTTAAGTTAAGAAAAAAAGGAATGGAAAATTCAAATTTAAGCACTGGTGAAATAGAAGTCTTTGTTGATAAATTGGGTATTATAAGTGAAGCACAAACCCCACCAATAGAAATTGATGATAGGATTGTAGCAAATGATGAAATAAGGTTAAAATATCGCTATTTGGATTTAAGAAGACCGATAATGCAGAATCATCTGTTATTAAGGCATAAAACAGCACAAGCAGTCAGGGAATACCTTAACAGCCAGGAATTTTTGGAGATAGAAACACCAATGCTAATAAGGTCTACCCCAGAAGGTGCCCGTGATTATGTTGTTCCTTCGAGGGTTAACCAAGGCAAGTTTTATGCACTTCCACAAAGCCCCCAGCTGTATAAACAAATCTTAATGATTGCAGGTCTTGATAGATACTATCAGCTAGCTCGATGTTTAAGGGATGAGGACTTAAGAACAGACAGACAACCGGAATTTACACAAATAGACATTGAAATGAGTTTTGTTGAGCAAAAAGATGTTTTGGAGGTTGTTGAGAGTACAGTTAAATATGCTTTTGAGAAGGTTCTTGGTTTAAAGTTTAAAGAAGGGTTTAAGGTTATGACTTATGACGAATCAATGGATAAATATGGGATTGATAAGCCAGATTTAAGGTTTGGATTAGAGCTTATTGATGTTACTGATATTGTCAGGAATAGTGACTTTGCTGTTTTTAAGGAGGTTGTAAAAAATAAAGGCATTGTCAAGGCCTTATATGCTGAAAAAGATTTTAGCAGGACAGAATTAGAGCAGTTTACTGAATCTTGTATTGCGAATGGTGCAAAGGGCCTGGCATATATGAAAAGTGATGGCAAAAAATTAGAATCAAATATTGTTAAATATTTCCCGGAAAAAATCCAAAAAGAGATTATAGAAGGAACTAAAGCAAAGAAAGGCTATATCTTTTTTATTGCTGATAAACCTAAGATAGTTAATTCAGCGTTGTCTAAATTAAGGCTTGAACTTGGAGAGAAGCTTTGTTTAATAAATAAAAAAGAATTTAGTTTTGTATGGATTGTAGATTTTCCTTTATTTGAGTGGAATGAAGATGAGGAAAAATGGGACCCCGCACATCATATGTTTACAATGCCTAAAAAAGAGCACATTAAATTTCTAGAGACAGAACCGGGAAAGGTTTATGCTGATTTATATGATTTAGTTTTAAATGGTGTTGAAATTGGTTCGGGTTCTATAAGAATAAATAATCCAGAATTACAAGAAAGAGTAATGAATGTTGTTGGTTTTGATAAAGAAAGGGCAAGGAAAAGATTTGGATTTTTAATAGATGCGTATCGCTTCGGCGGTCCTTCTCATGGGGGATTTGCAGTAGGCTTTGATAGGCTAGTTGCATTAATGGGGGGTTCAAATGATATTCGTGAATTCTTAGCATTTCCAAAGAATAAAAATGCAGAAAACCCAATGGATGGCTGTCCGAGTGAAGTTACCAATGAGCAGTTGAAAGAGTTAGGCATTAAATTAGATTTTGTTAAGAAATAAACTTAAGCTGAATTTAATACAACTATTAAGTGGTAATAAAACGAAAGGCTTATAAAGAAGGGGGATTTTGCTAAACATATGCCAAATAATTATGATTTTAAAATAAATTTAAAACACTTTAATAGGATTGATGATATTATATCTGCAACATTTAATAATGAACAAACTCTAATATTTGAACTTCCTTTAGGAGATATAAATGCGGCTAAATATAACGTTATGTTGCCTTCTTTAGTAGGCATGTATGATTTTGGCGCGAAGAACTTAAACAATGGTGAACCAACCACCTTTACTAAAGAAAAATGGAATAATTTACGTGAAATCGTTAAACCTCACTATGGTTCTCATCCTATTGTAGCACTTGAACAGAAGGCTCATGAAGTTCATCAGGCGATTGTTGAACCATTAGGACTAGAAGAGATCATGCTTCGACCTTGGGGGAGTATGTTATTTACAGGCGCCATAACGATTACTTATCCAATCTTTGTTCCATTGGGTTTATTGGCTATCGGCATTACTCATAAGCTCGGGAAAGACCCACGTGGTGAATCTGGTTTAGCTATGGGCTGTTTAATCGGTGCACCATTTTTATTCAAGAAGCATTTAAAAGAAATTTTTAGCCCCTCTAAATCAAAATATGCAATAATAAATACATACTTACTTGAAAAAAATGGTACGGATAATACACCAAAGTTATCCCTTTGTGAGATTGATAATGGTAAATTACCACGAATATACCTCCCGAATGGAGTTGAGCTCATTCATAAAGGCATTTCATCAAAACCGCATTTTGGATCGTATAGGGGTTGTGAATATTATTATAAAGTAGATTCATCCCTACAGAAGCAGTTATTTGGTATTGTTGATGAATTAGAAGTTGAAAGAGAAAAACTATTGGATTTTTCAAGAAACTTGG
>JACPNI010000006.1 GCA_016185555.1 Candidatus Woesearchaeota archaeon
ATACCAGAGCAGCCTCAGGCAGTAGTTTTAGGAAATGGAAAGCAGACAAATATTCCATTAAAATGCTTATACTATGAAGGGAAAATGATTGAATATAGCGATGGGATAGATGGGTGCTTTAGGATTATGCCAACTTTCGATGGAAACAGATTAAACAAAATAGGATCAGCATTGTATCTGTCACCAAGGGTAAAGAAGACATTATTTGCGCATATGTACCTCTTTGATGGAAAAGATTATTCTAACTTTAAACTGGTCTATTCTGATGATGACAGGTCACCCCTAGCTCTTTATCAGGGCAGACAGATAGGACCACTAATGGTATGGAAGGTTAATTACCCCGATTATATAGAACCTAAAAAAGAATATATGCAAAAGGAATATCCAAATGTTAATGTGACCAAGCCAAAATTCTATGATTAAACATGAAGTTTAATAGATGGTTTTATATTGGTATTATTTTATTGGCTTTTTATTTTCTTTACAGATTAGTTGATATGTCCCAGATGATATCAGTATTTCCAATAGATACCTATGCGAATGATAGAAGTGGGCATATAGCAAAACTTTTTTTCCTTGATAAATATGGATTGCACAATAAGGTTCCAAATTGGTATAATGGCAATTATCAGATACTTAAACTATACCCACCAGGATGGTATATCTATGCCCTCCCATTATTGTATTTGTTTAAAAACCCGCAGGCAGCAGTTTATTATTCTATAATCTTAACTTACATTTTAGGATTAATTGCATCCTTATTGCTTGGGAGGGTTATGGGTCTAAAGCATTTAGATAGTATTGCAATGTTTTTGTTGTTCTTTGCCAATCCCCTGACAATAGGTTATTTGCTAAGGCTTGGAAAAGACCCGGAGATGTTTTCCTGGGTGTTTGTTATATTAATATTCGCTTTATTGCTTTATTATAGAAACAGGGTTTTGGATTATAAGTTTTATTCTGCATTTATACTTATAAGTGCTATCCTGTTTTATGTTCATATACTTGTTTTTATCATGGTTGCTTTTATAATCCTTGCTTTTTTTCTTGTAAGGAATGTTAAAGATAAAATTAAACTTGTTGTTTCAGGACTCATAATAATTGCATTAACCTCCTTTCTATGGTATCCTATCCTTGGTTACATTAGCAATAAAGGAATTCAGGCAGAGAAATATCCCCTCCAGTTCTTATTATCGCAGGATAAAAGGAATATAAATGATAAAATTGTAGCATATGTAACCCCGGTTTTGCTTTTTATTCTATTTTATTTTTATAATAAAACAAATAATTTATCGAAGAAAGACCTAATCTTCTTTTCAGTCCCGCTTTTGGTCGCTTTACTGGTATTTTTAAGGATCTTGCCTTATGTTCCGATCTTAAATAGGGTGTTTCCAGATACATATAGTATATTCTTTATTTTAATTTCTTTATTCTTTTTGTTTAATATAAATCTGGAAAATTTAAACCATCACCTAAAAGTTTTTTTCAATATTGTGCTGTTTATTGTACCCTTAATCGGGATAGTTATTTCTTATTACCTTACACCATTTTTTATACCACACTCAAATGAGATTAAAAGTGTAATTGATCTCCTTCCAAGTGTTGATGAAAGTTTGATGGTGCTTTGGGGTCCTGTTGTAAATGGTCACGCAATTTATTCCTATGGTGCAATTTATTACGATATTAGAACTCCTGAAGGATGGGATCCAACAAATTTATCAGCAGAAGATTCAAGGCACTTATATAACTTATATGATGCAGCAAAATCAAAGGACTGTATCACTTTTAAATCTGATATGAACTCCTTAAAAATAGAAAATTTTATTGTCCCAAAAGGGTTCTGTGAACCGCCAATATGTGGATTAAATGTTAAAACTAGGAATGAGTTAAGCTGCCTACTTGTTAAATAACTTCTTGAATTTGTAGAAATATAATGATAAGGCATGTATAATATATTCCATACGGATCTTTGGTGTAAATTTGCTTTCACCAGCAGTTCTATCCTTGAAAATAAATGGCACTTCAACTGCCTTCTTGTAATTTCCTTTTGCCAGTATTTCTAATAGTATCTTATACCCGCGCGGGGCTAGTTTTACATTATTGATAACGTCTCTTTTAAAGAAGAAGAACCCGGACATTGGATCTTTTACATTTGTTATTGGTTTAGCTAATAGTGTTGCAACATATGAATTTATCTGCCTGGATGTTGGCCACTGCTCTGTCCCACCACCTTCCACTAGTCTTGATGCTATGCTTATATCAGCACCATTTTCAATAGCTTCAATTAATTTAGGTATTATACCTGGAGGGTGGCTTAAATCTGCGTCCATAACTCCTATAATCTCACCAGATGTCATGTTTATACCATCAACAACAGACTTTGCAAGCCCACGGTCTTCTTTCCTCACAATTACTTTAACAGGATACTTGTTCCCTAGGTCCTCTGCGGTTTTAGAAGTTCCATCAGGGCTATTATCGTCAACAATAACAACCTGTGCTTTTATATTATTCTTATCTAATGTTTTGAATATCTGCGGTATTAAGATAGGAATGTTCTTGCTTTCATTATAAGTTGGTATTATTATCTCTATGCTGGATTTCATTGGTTAAAGGAATCTTTTTACCTTATTAAACATTTTCCTATACCCGCTTATAGAAGTAAGATGGTTAAACAAGTAATTCCACCTATAAGGATGCAGGTAAAACATAATAAGGGCTTTTTTTTGATAAGACTGTAGTTCTCTGAAAGAAGGTCCATTTGGGTCTTTAAATGCCCTTTGTGAGTAATAATTGTAATCAGCAAAATTATCACTCATTTCATACCCGTGTTCTTTTACATAATCATATAATGCAGTATGTGGCAGTGGTGAGGTTATTGAGAAGCTTGCTTCATCACATTTTAAGGATCTTGCAAATTTGATTGTTTGTTCTATTTCCTCTCTTGTTTCCGTTGGAGCGCCAATCATAAAAAATCCAAGTACATGTATCCCAAGCTTGTTTGCTTCGGCTACAATATCTTTTGCCTGATCTAATACAATATCTTTTTTATAGATCTCATCAAGAACTCTTTGTGAGCCGGATTCAATTCCCATATGCAGGGTTCTTAAGCCACTTTCATGCATAACCTTCATCATTTCCGGATCAAGTGTATTTGCTCTCGTATTGCACCCAAATGTTATGTCCAAATTTGCTTTCTTAAGTTTTTTACAAAAATCCATAACCCAGGGCCTGTGTATTGTAAATGTGTCATCATGCAGGAATATGCCATTAATATTATACCTTTCTTTTAATATCTTGATCTCTTTAATCACATTTTCTGCCTTTCTTCTTCTTATTGTTTGCCCGAATAATGTATTTAATGTTGGCTGGCAGTATGTGCATCTATAAGGACATCCTCTTGATGTTACCATATTTGTGCCACGGATATTTGGATCTATGCTGTCCATGTAATGCCATCTTTTAATGTACTCCTCCATTTCAAGGAGATCCAATGCAGGAGGGTCTAACTGATTCAAGTCTACATATGGCCTTTCCGGGTTTTTGATTTCTTTGCCATCTTTTTTATACTGTATTCCAAGGATCTTGTCTATTTTGGGATATTTTTCAGAAAGTTCAACAAATGTCTGTTCGGCTTCTTTTAGAACAAGCACATCTACCTTGTCTATTAAAGTATCTGGCCTTAATGTAGGATGAGGACCGCCGGCTATTACAGGTATTTTTTTCTCTTTTAAAATATCAATGATCTTTATTGCATCATTATACATTACTGTATCAACGTAAATCCCGGCAATATCGGGCTTGAAGTTCTCAATAAAATTCCTTAAATATTCAAATGTTGGATGAAAAGTCGTATCTAATATTGATACATTAAATTTTGCTTTTCTGAGTGCAGTAGCTATATAGCCTATTCCTAATGGTGGATCTCCAGAAACATACTGCATTCTGGGGAATATAAGAAGCACGTTCTTTGTACCTTTCATTGAATTTAGGTTGAAAATTGGCTTTTTAAATATTATTCATTTCAGGACTTATGTATAAGCCCTTTAGACTTATAAATGATAGACAAATAAATTGCAAGCCTCGGGAAGTCAGTAAAATGGCGCTATCAGGCATTAGCAAAGCCAAATAAAACCGGAAGGCATATAAATCAAAATGGACATGTATAAATCAAAATGGACATGTATAAATCAAAATGGACAAGACTACAGGCACAGATTTTCAGATTTTTTTGCATTAAAACAGGGCAAACATTAAGCTTAAGAGGAATTGCCAAATATTTGAAAGTATCCCCAACTGCGGTCTCTAATTCTTTAATTGAGTTGGAAAGAGAGGGTCTGATAAAAGTAAAAAAATCAGAAACAATGAACTTATCATTAATAGAATTTAACCGAAACAATTATAAGGCCGTTCAGCTGAAGCGTGTTGAAAACTTAAAGATGGTTTATGAATCAGGATTGGTTGATTTTCTTTATAATGAATTCCCGGGTTGCACAATAGTCCTTTTTGGGAGCTATTCTCTTGGAGAAGATATACAGTTTGGAGAAAAAGACGAGCGCAGTTCAGATATTGACATTGCAATTATTGGCATAAAAGGAAAAGAAGTAGATTTAGCAAAATATGGCAAGTTGCTTGAAAGAAATATCTCTATTAATTTTTATAAATCTTGGGATGATATACACAAACATTTAAAGGAGAACATTCTTAAGGGAATAATATTAGGTGGGGGAATTGAATTATGAATCTTCCAAGACAATTTGAGGATTATATAAAACAAGGGATAATCAAGGAATGCTCCATAAATAAATCAAGAGCCAATTTTCTGATTAGCGAAACCGAAAAAACCTTTAGGGGATTAAATAAGAGATTAGAGGTAATGGGAATAGATGAAGACAATGCTAATTCTATAATCAAGGATTGTTATGATATAATTATGGAATTAATCCGCGCAAAATTGTTCTTAACGGGATACTGCTCAGCCGGTCAATTTGCACATGAAGCTGAGATTTCTTACCTTAAAAAATGCGGATTTTCAGATAATGATATTTTGTTTATCAATGATTTGAGATACTTTAGGAACTCTGTAACATATTATGGAAAAATATTAGGTGTTGAATATTCAAAACAAGTTGTAGAATTTACAAAGAAAATCTACAAAAAACTAAAGGAAATAGTTAAATAAATGCCAAAAATATAACTACATCGGAAGAAGTAGAATATATAGTGAAAGAATTCCTGACATTTCTGTGGGTAACATCATTTACTCCTCTTTCATTAAGAAAGTTTTTAAATTTATAATTTAGGCTTTAGCATAAGATGGTGTTAAGATACTCTTTGGTAATACCAGTAGCACCTTATAGGGATGCTGAGATATTGGAGCATATTAAAAATTTAGATTACCCGAAGGATAAGTATGAGATTATAGTAGAGCATGGTCCAAATGCTTCTGAAAACAGGAATAAATGTATTGAAAAAGCGCAGGGAGAGATAATAGCAATATTAGATGATGATGCAGTAATTGAATCCAATCTGTTGCTTAAGGTTGACAAGTCTTTTGAGGAAAATCCGGACATACATCTCGTTGGTGGACCTCAATTAACCCCGCAGGATGATAAGTTCTTTGCAAGAATCTCAGGATATGCAATTGCATCATTTTTCGGATCATTTAATATGGCAGATAGGTATAGAAAAGGCAGGTTAAGAACAGAAGATGCAGCAGATTTGTTAACATCAGCTAATTGTTTTGTTAAGAAAGAAGTTTTTGAAAAAGCAGGAAAATTTAATACAAATTTATGGCCCGGGGAAGATCCTGAATTCTTTCATAGGGTTCAGAATAATGATTTTAAAGTTGCTTATTCCCCAGAAATTGCGATTTATCATAGAAGAAGACCTGATTTAAAGTCTTTTGCAAAACAATTCTACAAATATGGCTTTGTTGCATTTAATAAAGAAAAAACAAAAAGCATGAAGATGGGAATAGTTTATTTTTTGCCAGCATTATTTTTTATTTATCTATTGTTATTACCCTTTTTGTTATACTTTAATTATTTGTTTGTTCTTCCATTGGTTTTATACTTTTCTTTTGCTGTATTAAGTGCGTTTGCAGTAAGTTATTCAGAAAGAAGTTTAGCAGCATTATTCCTGTTGCCTTTAATTTATCCTATAATGCATGCTTCTTATGGAATTGGTGTTATTAAAAGTATAAAAGAGAATTTCTTTTGATTATTTACCATCAAAGAAAACTAAACCCTATGAAACCTTCCATTTTTTACATGAATGTGGGTCTCAGCTTGTCTGCTAACATAACCATTCAACAATCTTTTTTCAGCGATTATAGGGAAGATATCTTTTTCAAGGCTGTGGCCGTGATAAATCAATAATTCAGGCTCACAGATGAAAATAGGAGAGAAGACTAGGTAACTGGAAAATTTTTTTGGCTTCTGGTCAAATCCTGTTATCTTATCTCCTTCTAGAAAAACCTCTCCTTTTATTGAAGGGTTTCTAAATGTTGTTAATGTTAGTGTTGATATTGGTCCGCTTCTTGAATGATGATCCCATAACTCATTAAGGTTTATTTTGTCAAAAATTATATCTCCATAAACAACCAGAAATGATGAGGAGAGTTCTTTTCTTGCAAGCCTTAGTGAATCCGCTGTTCCACTGGAATCTTTTTCTTCTATGTAAATTATATTTATACCATATTGAGAGCCATTTTGCAATAGAGAAAATGCCATATCAATTATTTTTTTTCTAGCTATAATCAATATTTTCTTGAAGTTTTCTTCTCTTAGTTTGATTACAGCTTTTTCTATAATTGGGGTATTATCTATTTTAAAAAAAGGGGTATAAATTTTTCCAACTTGAATCAATTCTTCTGGTCCACCTAACAGGATTACTGCAGTTTTCCTTTTATCAAGAGTCTCTTTCAAAACAACTTCAATTGCCTGAGACCTGTTTCTAATGAACAGCCTATCAATCAGTGAGTCTACTTTCCTTAGTATAAGTTTATTGACGGTTATTGATATCTTTTTTTTCATTAATTCTTTAAAATAAATGGTATTTATAAATTTATCGGAAAAAGTAGGATAAAGGTAGGATATTTAAAGGATGAATTTTGAGAGTTTTGGTATGGCAGATGAAAAATATAATGGTATGGAAATTTGTGGGATGGAAGTTCCTTATGTTAGATTAATGGAATCAAATGAAGGTCTTAAGTCCAGTGATATAGCTATTCTCTTTAGGGATAGGATACATGAATTACCAGATAACCTTGCAGGATATAAAGAAAAAGTGGTATCTGAGAAGGAAGAAGCAGCTAAGAAAGCAGGCAAATCATTTTTTGATGGACAGCTTGTAAGATTAGATACGCTTGAATTTTTAGAAGGAAAGCTTGAACTAACACTGTCTGGGACGTCTTTCTTTAGATTTTCATGTTCAAACCATGCACTAGGGATAAGATTTGGTGATAGGAATGTTAGAGAAACTTATGTAGATGAAACTCTTTTAGAGGAACTGACTGACCAACTAGCAAATCCGATTGGTGTTGAGCTTGGGTTGATAACTTCTGACAACAAGGTTCCAATAATGTTAAGGAGCACCAATCTTAGTCAGTATCCGGGATTATATGGTGTTCCTGCAGGTTTTATGGATAGAGTTAAAGATCGCGCAAGAGTAGAAATGATTCATGATAAATATGGAAAATTCCTTATGCCCGATTCTGTTTCTCCATTTATTACAATGGCAAGAGAATTTGCTGAAGAAATTTTGGGGCAAGCTAAGAATGATGATTCATTATATAATATTGCATTTGAGAGTGCTATTCGAAATATGAAGCTTCTTGGTATAGGGAGAGCTTATGATGATCTGCATCTTGAATTTATAATGACCTCTAAAACTGATGCACCTTCCGATTATTTAATTGAAAATTCAAAGTTTGCCCCTGACAAATTTGAATACCAAGGCAAACCAATCATGGTAGACTTTAATCCACGAGCACTTGCCCAATATCTTGTTAAGAGAGTTTCAGTTAGACCAAAAGGAACTCCCGATATAGCAAATATTTGGATAGATAACAGCTCACCTCAATGGGTGCCGGCTCACTGGATGACTATTTATTATATGCTTGCAAAAGAATTCGGAAAGGACGAAGTTCATAAAGAACTTTTCAAAGAACTTGGAGGAAAAGATGAAACCAGATGAATTTAGTTTATTAGCAATGTATGGCAGTAAAGATATATTTAAGAAAAGGCTTGAGGAAGGCTATACAGAAGTAGCCTTCGGTGTGGGAGATTGGGTGAGGGATTATCGTATAGTGGGATTGTGGGCTTTTTATCATCAAGATGGAAGAATTGCTACTTATGAGCATCCAAAATACATAGAATTTTCAGGTGGTAATACTTTGCATGGAGAGCCATTTGAAAAAATATATACAAAAGAAGAATTTGAGAAGCATGAAAAAGATTTAAGAATCTCTGTTTGCCAAAAAACAGGATTAGCACAAATTGTTCAAAAATGGGAGGATTAAAACAGGTATAGATTAAAATGAAAACATTAAAAGAAATTATACTTGAAGATATACTTGGAGATAATCAAAAAGACTGGTGGTTAATAGAATCTGAAAGAATAGAGGAACATAAATCTTATGTTAGATGGGTAATTAGAGATGCTATAGACAAACTCTCTTTTGATGGACAATATGGGAGAGGTAAAAAGCCAACAAATATAAGAGAACATATAAGATATAATGTACATAAATTAGAAAGATTTTTTGACCAATTTCTTTTGCCTAAGAAAGTGTCATTTGAAGAAAAAGAAGATTTGAATCATTTTAGTAACTTGTTGG
>JACPNI010000109.1 GCA_016185555.1 Candidatus Woesearchaeota archaeon
CCGTGTTGATAGCAAGAAACGGGATTTTGGAAACCGAGGAAGGAGAGGTTGAAATAGCAACTATATGCCTGGAAGAGGAGGCAGCTAGAAAGATTTCTGAAACCGATAAATCAATTACTTATAGATTAGACCGGTTAGGAATCCCTTTAATTGAAATAACAACAAAAGCAGATATTAAAACTCCTGAGCAATGCAAGGAAGTAGCTGAAAAAATAGGTATGATATTAAGAAGCACAGGGAAAGTTAAAAGGGGCATAGGGACAATAAGGCAGGATATTAACCTAAGCATTCTGAATAATCCACGTGTAGAATTAAAAGGGTTTCAGGATCTAAGGATAATGCCAAAGGTGGTTGAAACTGAAATCGGAAGACAGAAAAGATTAATTGATGAACATAAAGAAGTAACAAAGGAAGTAAGGCATGTTAATCCAGATGGTACAACAGCATTTTTAAGACCAATGCCTGGTTCTGCAAGAATGTATCCTGAAACTGACGTTAAGGTTGTTACAATTGATAAAAAATTGCTTTCTTCTATTAAATTGCCGGAATTAATATCTGATAAGGCTCTAAAACTGGAACAAAGGTATAACCTGCAGCCTGAATTTGCAAGGGAGATTGTTAAAGAAAATTTGGATTTTTTTGAAGTACTTGTCGCTGGATTTCCAAAAATTGAGCCTGGTTTTATAGCAAAGGTTATTGTTGATATGCCTAAGGAGATTAAGAGAAGATTTGATGTTGACTCTAGCCGCTTAGGGTTTAATGAGTTTAAGGAGGTTTTACTTTATCTTAATAATGATGAGATTGCAAAAGAAGCTGTTATTGATCTGCTTGCAGAATTAGCAAAGGGGAATAAGATTGATGTTTCCAAGTTTAAAACAGTTACTGATAATGAATTGAGGAAAGAAATAGAAAAGATAGTTAACCAAAATAAAGGGTCTACTTTTAATGCTGTCATGGGTCTTGCAATGCAGAAATTTAGGGGCAAGGTTGACGGCAAAAAAATAGCAGATACGGTTAGGGTATTATTGAAGTAAAATGGAGCTGGCTTTTATTTTTTTCTTTATTTATGTTATAATTACTATCTTAATAGGAGTTTTTTCTTCACGTAAAGAGACTGAAGACGATTTCATGATTGCCGAACGCCGGGTTCATGGGGTTCAAGTTGCTGCCACGATGAGTGCGAGCTCTTTTGATGGCGCAACTCTTGCAATTTACCTTGCATATGTTTATCAATATGGCTTTTCAGCTATTTGGCTTTTTGTCGGAATCGCCATTGGTTTTCTGTTTGTGAGAAAATATGCTTGGAAAATCAAGCAGAAGGCTGATGAACTGAAAGTTTATTCAATGCCGGAATACTTTTTTAAAATTTTGGGAAAGAAAAACGGTCTTATGTTTTCACTATTTATTGTGCTCCAGTTTTTCTTATTGCTTACAGTAAATTTTATTATTAGCGGAAAAGTTCTGTCAGCTATTTTCCAAATTCCATATTTTCTTGCTGTAATAATCGGTGGACTAATAATTTTGACCTATCTTTTACTAGCCGGTTTTAAAGCAGTAGTGCGCACTGATTTTTTTCAGATGATAATTATGTTTATCATGACCTTGTCAGTTGGGATTTTCCTTTTCGGTAAAACTCATATCCCAGTTTCCGAATTTAATCTTGGCACGCTCGGGATTGGGAATATACTCGGGTTTCTCATTCTTGCAGGTGTTGGGATCATGGCTACTCCTGATTTATGGCAAAGAATCTTTGCGACTAAAGATGAAAAGAATCTGAAACGGGGGTTAAATTATTCTGCTGTTATACTTCTAATCCTTGGGGTTGTTATCAGTATTGTCGGTCTCGCTACAAAACAATTTTTTCCAAATATTGTTCCTGAAGACGCTTTGGTAGTGGGATTTTCTCACCTGCTTCCATTTGGGCTTAAAGAGTTTGGCATGGTTTTGCTTTACGCAGTAGCGCTTTCATCGTCAGATACAGCCACATTTGTTATTTCGTCAATTTTCACGCGCGACCTTAAAAATTACTCGCAAAAATACAGCGAAGAATCAATGAAAAAACTTACTCGTTTTTTTATGATTATGTTCATTGCTTTGGCAGTACTCCTTGGTATTTTCTATCAGAATATTTTGGCTCTCGGTTTTTCTCTCGCAAGCTTGGGCCTCGCACTATTTCCAGTAATCTTTGGATCGTTTTATTGGAAGCTAAAACAACGGGCTGTTTTCTGGAGCTTGGTTCTGGGATTTTTGAGCATTGTTGTTTTGTTTGTCGGAAACCAGCTTAATCCGCAAACAGCAGTAATTTCTCTGCCTGTGGTTTTGATTTCTTTAATTGTTCTTCAGAAATTATTGAAGTAATCTGATGTCTTTGTTTAATCTTATAAACTTCTTGAATTCCACGGTTTTTATGATCCTTCTCTTTGGATTTAGCATTATATTATAAATAACGCTAAAAAATTCAGGGATTGAATAAGGTCTTGTAACAAGCTTTAATTTATTTAATCTTATTGCTTCTAGTATACTATTAACATCTTTTTTAGCATCAATTAATGTATAAGTATGATTTAACTGCATTAAGGAATGAGCATCAGAGTTTCCTATAACCGGCTTATTGTGTTTTTTAGCAACTTCAACGCCTTTTTTATTTGGGTTAATAAACATGTTGTAGAAGGAATTGTATTCTATGGCATCAAACAAATCAATATTCTCTAAAAGATCATTCATCAGGCACATTTTTTTATAGAAGAATGGATGCGGGGCTATTACTATGGTGTCTTTATGCTCCAGCCTTAGTTTTTTAAGGTCATCAAAAGTTCTATATCTTGATATTTCTCCTGTGAAATTTACAAGTAAAACATGCTTTCCTTCAATTTTATGCTCTACACCGGGCAGGAGAAGAAGCCCTTTGCTTTTTGCATAATCTCTGAAGTCGTAATAAGTCTTTAATGCATCTGGGAAATCTTTTTGATAACCTATCCAATTTAGTCTTGCATGCTCTGAAATACAGGCAACATCAAATCCAAACTCAACCAGTTTATCAATTAATTCTTTTGGATTATGACCGCATTCCCATGGCTGGATATAATTGGTGTGCATATGCAGATCAACCTTTAACATTCTAAGAAAATTCTTTATAGCATTTTTTAAAGATTATGCACATGAATTATAATTTCTTTTTGAGAATCCTGGCTTGATAAATCGTTGCAATGCTCTGGATTACACCCATTGTTATGAATAAGGCTGAAAAAGAGATATAGCTAATGATTAATCCACCAATAATTATTGAAATTACGTTTAATATATATGCTTCTCCCCATGCTAATCACCAAATGAAGCCGTCTTGTTTCTTGTCTTCATATTTTGCATATAATGCATTCCATGTCGGGTTTGATAATGCAAATGCTATCCCTAACCCGCCCTGCACGAAGAATAAATGCAGTGGTGACGAGACAAATAAATAACTGAAAGTAAAAATAGCATTTAATGCATATCCAGTAACCATGAGTTTTTCTTTGCTTAATATTCCGTCAGAAATTTTACCTACCAAGATAACAAGGACCCCGGCAACCATAAGGTATAAAGCCCATGCCCAGGCTATATCCAGTATATTCCCGCCAATCCTTTGAGTGAACACTGCAAATAAAGGGCCAAGCATTCCCTCACCCAGAGCCCATATATTGCTGCCATAAAGAAGTATTTTCTCTTTTTTCTTCATGTTATTATACAGTTGTTTGTGTTAATAAATTTTCTTGGTTGAGAGATATAACTTTCAAGTAGACACTAACCATTAAAAATATCAAAATTTTTTAATTTACTATGGCTGAAGATGGTGTTATAATCCTTAAAGGCAAGAAGGAAAAAGAATTCTCAAAAGAAAGGTTAGTTGAGTTAAAGCCAATTAAAGCCAAATTGGTTAAGGAAAAACCCAAAAATATTGAGAGGGTAATAAAGGAAGATGTTAATTCCATAATCAAAGGCATGCAGCAGGATATGGCTAATAAGATTAAGTTTAATGAGATGGAATTAAATAAAAAGCTTAAGGAGGAGCTTCTTAAGAAAGATGCAGAGTTTAATAATAGGGAAAGAGGATTAGCACAAAAATTCTTACGGGAAACTGCTGAAAGAGAAAAATCACTTAATGCACAATATTCATCAAAAGAGGCTAAGATTAAAAACATTATCCATCAAAAAAACAAAGAAATTTCTACAGTTAAAGACAGGAATGAAATAGAAAAAAATGTTCTTAATGGTATAATAAAGAGCTTAAATAGGAAGTTAAGTGAGAGTGATTTTGCTTATAAAAAAGAACTTGCGAAGAAAGAAGTGATGGTTAATGACATTAAGAAATCTTTAGAATATGAGAAAAACAGGGTTTCTGAAAGAATTAAAACACTAAACGCGGAATTAAGGAATAAAAGGGCCAATCTTGAAAAAGAATTTAGAAATAATGCCCGGCTACTTAAAGAAGAATTAACAAAAGAAGTAACCAAAAGGGAAAAGAGGATTTCTGAAAAGGAAATCAGCTTTAAACAAAGGATTGAAGCAGCCAATAAGGAATTTAACCTAAGGAATTCTGAGCTTGAAAAGGGCTATAAAGAAAAGATGCTTTTATTGGAAAATGATTTTAGGAAAAAAGAAAATCTGCTTAGAGACAATATAGCAAGAGAAGCATTAATATTGAAGCAAAGAAAAGATGCATTGGATGGTACACTTAAGAAAAAAGAAGCTGCCTTAAGAAAAGAGCTAACAAAAGAAGTAATCCAGAAAGAAGCAAAACTTAAGCTCGATATGGAAAATTTCGATAAAACAACCAGGGAAAGACTAGAAGGTTTTAGAAAAGAGCAGGAAAAACTGAAGATATCAGAAGAGCAGATTAAAAATACAAAGAGCATTCTTGCAGAAAAGATGAGAAATTATCTTGTTGTTGATTCTTTAATTTCTGATTTGGGGAAGAAAATTAACGATAGGGTGCATACATTAAGGTTAACCTCTGTTGTTAAAAAAGCTGAAAAGAAACCAAAAAGGAACGGTAGATCCTGACCATATGGCTTATAAATAACGTATTTCTAAGGTTTTAATATGGAAATAAACCTTTTTAAGTTTAGATCAGAAGACTGGGATAGGTTTGAGGTAGATTTGATGAATTTTGAACCTGTATGCTACCACCAAAACTTGCAGTGGTCAAAAAAATATAAAAAAGAATTATTTACCTCTTTGGATGTAATTATCTTTCTGGCAGAAGTTAATCATAGGGTTGTCGGTGAGGCACATTGTTCAAAATTGGATTTTCGTGATTTTTGTGATGTAGAGGATTTTCCAGGCATCAAAGAATTATTACCTAGGTATGAAAGCAATGAAACCTGCTATCAAAACGCTTTTGGTGTTTTGCCGGGATATCGAGGGATGGGTATCGGGAGACTTTTGAAAGAAGCGACAATCCATGAAGCTAAAAAACAGGGCTTTAGGTTTTTATTGGGTCATGCAAGAGAAGGCGCTGCAATAGGAATAAATAAAAAATTCGGGGCAAGAATTATAAGACCATATGAAGACTTTGGTGGTACAGGAACTACGCATTATTTGTATGAGATAGACCTGAAAAAAGTTAAGTAACAATCCTATGAAGGTAATGTTTTAACTTCTTTAACACTTCCGAACCTGTAAATCTTATCCCCAATAACATAAACCTCAAAATTAGAAAGATCTGATTGTAGGAATGGGCTTAAAATTCTTTCTTTTAAAATATTTGTTCCTTCTACAAGCAGATTAAATGACGGCAGGACAATTAGCTTTTTGTTCTTGAATTTTCCAACTAAAAAGCACTTGTAGGTTTCTGTTCTTACTTCACTACTTATACTTATTGCAGGATGTTCATGCCCTATTATTACAGTTTTTGCTTTGCTGAATTCTATGGTTTCTGGTATTTTATCCCCGTGCAGTATTATTGTATTATCAAGAAAGAAACTATCTACTATTTCAATATTCTTTTTCTTTGCAATAGGCCCAAGAAGAATATCATGATTTCCCTTAATCAAAACTATTTTTTTGCAGTGTTTTGAAAGAAAATCAAGAAAATTTAATGTGTCTCTCCATTCTGTATGGCTTATCTCGCCAAATTCATGCTTTAAATCTCCGGTTATTATGATATTATCCAGCTTTAATCCCTTTAAGATTTTTTCCAGCCTTTCTATTGTTATCTTGTATTGAAACCTCGGGATAAACATGCCTTTTTTGTTTAGCGCCTCTTCAAAGCCAAGATGCACATCAGATATAACCAGTGTTTTATGCTTTTCTAAATACAATGCCAAGTCAATTATCCTTATCCCATTGCTTATTATCATTTCTTTATATCAAAAATAATTCCCCTGCTGAACTTAATTATGTCTTTTGCTGAGATTTTCAGGATGTGGTTTATTGTCCCTCCGCCTGCGAAGCATATGTCCATTTTATCTATTTTTTCATCAATAAAAGTTTCTATGCCTGTACCAATTGGTGGGACGCCGCCAGCAATATAGCCTGTGGACTTTAAAACCTCTTCTGAAGATGCAGTGTTGATTGTTTCTTTAATGTATCTTTCAATCTTATCAAAACTAACCCTGTCCTCTCCGCTTACAATTGCAATTATGGGCTTTCCGGATTTTCTTATAAAAACAACGCTTTTGACAATATGCTTCTTATCTACGTTAAGAACGTTAGCGGCATCATGTGCAGTTTTTGTATTTCCATCTAGCTTTAATATTTCGGCTTTTATGTTATTATCCTCTAGATAGTTCTGTAAGTCTTTATTATTTTTCATTCTTTATTTTTTAAAGTAAGAATTTATAAAATATTGCTTTGACGCAAGAAATTTGCTGTAAGGGAATATTTATCTTAATTAATAGTTGTTTGACAAAATTTTTTGGGCTAAGCTCTATATAAGGAGTAAAGCGATACATCAAAGAGAGAAAACTAATAATACATCAAAGAACGCTCAGATAATCTTTTCAGATCTTCTAAAAATCTATCTTGTGGGTTTTTAGTTTTTAGATCTTCAATAAAATTTGGAAAACCTAATTTTTCTAAAAAGGAATCTATAAAAGGTATTAATCGTTTAAGAAATTCTTTACAGAAAGTGAACGGTTCAAGAAAACAAGACTCATGCAATTTATACTTGCCCCATTTTGAAAAGGGGTCTAAGCCATCTGAATCTGATAATCTATTGATCATGTCCCATATGTTTTTATCAATTTTTATAAAATTG
>JACPNI010000123.1 GCA_016185555.1 Candidatus Woesearchaeota archaeon
ATCAGTCTGGATTATTGCATACCAATTATTAATTTCTTTTTTTATAATAATTTGTTTTATATTTCCTTCTAACTTTCTGTGTAAAATTATTTTTATATCACCAATTTTAGATAAGTGTAGCATGTTACTTTTTTTATTTCCTTTAAGAATCTTAAATCCCGATTGGTTATAAACAAAAGTCTTTTTCCATCCTTTTCCCTTATATCTTAATCTTCCAACCTTGTTTCCATTTTTCTTAGAAACTGAAAGTCCAGACAGATTAGCGAACAACCTATCATTTTCTACTTGTAAGACTTTTGAATATACTTGTTTCATTTCAGGATAACATATTTTTAAATCCAAAAGATAATTTGAGAGTTCGTTTTTGTTAAATCCCATTGATATTTCTGATAGGAGATGATTATAAGTCTGCCTGCAAATCTGCGCGTGTCGTTGTCGCGTGACGCGTGTAGGGGCTATTTTACGGGCTTCCTGAGGCTTGCCATGGTTTATGTGCAAATCCTGTTTTCTTGGCAACTCATCTCCCAACTCACGCAAGGAGTTTTCTTGCCAGATTAAGATAAAACTTTCAATTTTATGCATGATAAATTGTTCTTACATAAATTTTTAAAGAACTTAGTTTTCATTATCATAATGTCTATTGTACTTGGCAATCCTGTTTGGTCTTATGCTTTTTTAGCCCTTGTCCCTTTAGTAATCCTTTATTTGATTAAACCAAAACCAAAGAATTTAACAATACCTTCATTGATGTTCATTTTAAGGACTTCTGGGAAGAACGTAATTAATTCTTTTCTGCGGGCATTAGTTACAGACCTGATATTTATCATACAGCTGCTGATAATTGCATTGCTTGCTTTTTCCTTAACAGACCCGATATTAAAAATAAAGCAGGATGTTGTTTCTGAAAATGCAGTATTTATAATTGATGTTTCAGCCAGTTCAAATGTTAACGAGAACCCAGGAACAAGATTTGAGCTTGGATTAAAGAAAATTGAGTCTTTGTTAGGAAATAGGAATACAATAATATTGGCTAAGAATTTTCCGGAAACTGTTTTACAAGACAAGGGAAGAAGAGAAACATTAAACTTTTTAAGGACATTGAAGCCAAGCCATACACCATCCAATATAGGCGATGCAATGGCCCAGGCTGCAAACCTCTTGCAGGGCAGGAAAGGGAGGGTTGTAGTTGTCAGTGATTTTATTAACACGGGTGGTTTAGTTCCAGAGACTGCAAAAGGAATTCTAGAATCTCAGGGGAATCATGTTGATTATATCAATACTATAAATGAAAGAAGAAGCAATATCGGTTTTGTAAAGCTTGATGTTACACCGGAATCTGCTATTGCTTTTATAAAGAACTTTAACAATAAGGATGAGGATGTAAGGATTAAGGTTAATAATGATGAGAAGGATATTAAGATCAAGGCAAATTCTGTTGAGCCTTTGGCATTTAAGCCAAATGAAGGCTTAACCAAGATCGATATAATTAATGAAGATGACCTACTGGCTGATAACTCACTTTATCTTAAGATGCCTTCTAAGAAATTACTAAAGGTTTTGTTTATAACAAATGACAGGAAGAAATCAATTTATCTTGCTTCAGCATTAAAGGCTACTGGAAGGGTTGAAGTGGGGTATACAGAACCTCCAATAATCACAAAGGGCAAATATGATCTTTATGTGATTGATTCTATAGACAAGGAGCATGTTATAAAGGGAATTTTTGAGGAGCTTCTGCAGGAGGTTAAAAAAGGTTCAAATTTAATAGTCCAGGCACAACCAGATTCAGATGCATTAGGGTATGATATATTACTCCCTGTTAAGCTTGACTTCAAATCAGGCAGTGCAGGCATTAATGTAGATCTGGTTAATGATATAACAAGAAATATGGATTTCGGACGAGTAACTTCATATTTTGTGTCTGATCTTAAGAATGGCTCTGTTTCATTAGCCTCTGCAGCAAATTCCTCCGTTATTGCACTTTCAAGCTATGGCTCCGGGAAGATTGTTTATTTTGGGATATTAAATGATGCAAGTGAGTTTAAGCTATCCCCATATTATCCTATCTTTTGGTTGAATATGATAAGGTTTGTCAGCGGTGAAGAAAGAATCAAGGATGTTAATGCAGTTACCGGCAGTAAGTTAATATTAAATGGACAATTGGACATCAAAACGCCATCAGCTTCTTTTAGATCTGACAACCTGGCTTTCAATGAAGTTGGTTTATATAAAATCGGTGATAAGGAGGTTGTTGCTAACCTCGTTAATGAAGATGAATCTAATGTTAATTCAAAAGAGGTTATTGGAAGAAAAATTGAAGACTTTAAATTTGAACCTGTTGAAGAGCAGATTGATATGAATCTTGATAAGATACTGCTTTATTCAGTTTTGGCATTATTGTTTATTGAGTTGTTATTAACCAAGATTAGAGGCGAGATATGAGCTTAATGCAGGTTATAAGCGGATATACAAACTTTGAGAACCCGAAGATACTGCTATTTATAGTACCATTGATATTTGTTTTGTTATTTATCATAGTAAGAAATTTTGTTAAATTCAATGAAGATGATATTGCAAGAAAAAGAAGAAGAAAGTTAAAAATAGTTGTTTCAGTACTGAGAATTTTGGCTTTTTCATTATTGATATTTGCACTTGCTTCGCCATTTAAGTATAAAACAGAACTGACAAAAGGCAATCCATATGTCAAGATCATTTCTGACAACACAACATCAATGGAATTGTTTGATACATCTGTTGCACAAAGAATGAATGAGCAATTAAGGAAGCAGATAGATGTTGATGCTGATTATGTCCCGGGCAAAGACAAATCTCCGGTAGGCGATACCTTGTTGAGCAATCTTGAGCGTGATAAAAGCATCCTGCTTGTAAGCGATGGGAATAACAATTATGGGTCTTCATTGGAAGATGTTTCTGCATATGCATCCACAATAAATGCCACAATAAATGCTTTAGTACCAAAAATAGTTAATGATGATGCAAGTGTTGTTATTCTCGGGCCATCAAAGACTACAGACAAGATAGAGAACCAATTTACTGTTAAAATACACAAGACAAGATCAGATGATATTTACAGGTTAATTGTATGGGTTGACAATGAGATAATTGCAAGCAGGGATACTAAAGACAGCGAATTTGTATTTACAAAAACTTTTTCAGAAGGATATCATAAAATAACAGCAAAAATAGATAAAAAAGATTATTTCCAGCAGAACAATGTTTATTACAAGACTGTTAAGGTTGTTCCGCAGGCAAAAATATTATTTTATTCAGAAAAAGACTCTCCAATGTATGAATTATTGTCCCAGGTTTATAGCGTTGCCAAGGTTAATTCAATTGATGTTCCTAACCTTGATGATTATAATGCAATTGTTGTCAATGATATAGATGCAGGCGCTTTAAATTCCAAGATGGATGTTTTAACAGATTATATATCCAAAGGCAATGGGTTATTTGTTGTTGGTGGTTCTAGTTCATATGAGAAAGGAAGCTATAAGGGCTCTTCCTTTGAAACATTACTTCCTGTTTTTGTTGCTCAATCAGGCAAGAAAGAGGGGGATAATAACATAGTTGTAGTAATAGACATATCCGGAAGCACTGATACATTTTCAGGCGGCGCTGTGGTTGTTGATATTGAGAAAGCAATGGCTCTTGGTGTTATTGATGATTTATCCGGGAAAAATAAAGTTGCAGTGGTTGCTTTTAATGATCAGGCTTATACTGTTTCTGATATGAACTATCTGCTTAAAAATCGCGAGGATGTAAAGAATAAGATAACTCGGTTGATATCATTTGGCACTACACAAATGGCTACTGGCTTAAGCAAGGCCTTGGAGATTTTGCAGAATACTCAGGGAAGCAAAAATATTATTTTACTGTCTGATGGCTGTGCTCATGATACTGATGAGGCTTATTCTTATGCCCGGGCTATTGTAGATAAGGGGATTAAGGTTTATACAATTACTGTCGGCACAAGTGATTCATGTGATCAGATAATGAAGAGGCTGGCTTCTTCTACAGGAGGTATATCCTTCCAGTCACAAGATGCAAAAAAAATCAAGATATTGTTTGGGGATGTAACTGAGCAGGAAAGGAAGCAGGATAAATACCCTGTTGTAATATTAAATGACAATCACTTTATTACGAGCAATCTTAAGGTTACAGGATCTGTTTATGGTTTTAATGTTGTTACCCCAAAATCAACTTCAAGATTATTAGTTAGCACAGACACAGGAGAGCCTTTGGTTTCAATATGGAGATATGGCCTTGGAAGGGTTGTTTCATATTCAAGCGATGATGGTGCGTTATATTCTTCAGAGTTGTTAACAAAAGACAACTCCAAGCTTATTGTAAGGGCAGTTAACTGGGCTGTCGGGGATCCTGAGAGAAACAGCAAAAGTTATGTTGATGTACAGGATACAAGAATAAATGAATCTACAGAACTAATTATTAAATCTGAAGGTATACCAAAAGCAGAAGGGTTAGAGTTGTATAAAACCTCTGAAAACACATACAAGGCAGCATTACAGCCAACAATCCTTGGATTCAATGAAATCTTGGGTGCAGTGTTTGCTGTCAATTACCCTGTTGAATATGAAGCTATCGGGATAAGTGATGCATTAAGGACAATAGTGATTAATACGAATGGTGTTTTGTTTGAAAATGAGAACATAGGTAAGATTATTGAAGCTATAAAGGTGCAGTCAAAGAAGAGCATTACGAAAAGATATTATCTAAGATGGCCGTTTGTAATTATGGCAATAATGCTCTTTTTGATTGAGATAGGGATAAGAAGATTTTTTGAACTGTCTAAGAATAAAGTTTAATTAATTATTTTATAAACTCGTTAAATGCAAGTTTTTTAAATAAAAATCTTTATATAGCTTAAGTAATAAACTTAATATAATAATAAAGAAGAGGTGTCTCAATTTGAATGCATTAAAAAGGTTCTTATTTGCTATCTTAGTGTTAATACCCCTATCGGCAATTTTTACAAGCGGAGCAAGCTGTGACATTACAGTAAGCCCCACTATTGTTGATCCTAATGATTATAGTCAGAATCCTGGCCGTGTTACTGTCTTTGGAGATGGAGCAGGCAATAGTTTTAGCGAGAGTACCAACGTTCAAATAAACTGCAATGTTGATGGCACACTACCTGGAGCAAACCAAAATATTGTGACAGCAAGAATACCTGCTTTTTCTCAGAGTTTGCTCGCATATAGCGGATATTGCTCTTTCAAGACTTCAAGCACAGACGTTGATTATAAGATAGGTGTTACAATTTTGCCAGATAATACAGTCTGTACAAAAGGGCCTAATACCTATGCAACAGTAACTGTCAAAGCATCTTCAAAAGCTGTAGTTGACACAACTTGTAAAAATGCAGATGAAGTTTACGATCCAGATTATAAAAAATGCGTTGGATGTGGTGATTATGGACAAAACAAGTGCAGCGATGGAAAGTGCAAAAATGGGTGGAAGCCTGATGCCAGAGGGAAATGCACTGAAAAAGATGTAA
>JACPNI010000124.1 GCA_016185555.1 Candidatus Woesearchaeota archaeon
AAAAGAGGAAATACAAAAATGACAAGGATAATTTCAGCAATAAATGACGAAGAATTAAGAAGATCTATGGGCCGGGATTATGGGAACTATGTTTTTATGCCCCAGCATGGATTATATGTTGCCAAAGAAAGATCTCATTTTAATAAAGATTGGTATGAATCTCATAACGCCTTGCATAGTGAAGGAGCAAGAATGTTAACTTTAAGAGAATTTGCAGATTTTCTTATTTTATTAAGAAATGGAGATGATGAATTCCAGAAAACCTATAAAGATATTACTGAAGAAGGAAACCAAGGGAGAGCAGAATGGCTTGATGCAGACTTTAAGGTTATAAATGGTGTGTTGCATATAAATTATAATCATAGAGCGGTAAATGGTGAATTAAAGCCTCAAAATTCAGAACCGTTAGAATCTTGTTTAATGGAGGATTGTAATGTTAATTTAACAAATTTTAATAGACAAGGTTTACCTACAAAAAAGGGAGTTGATTTTTTTTACTTGTTTCCAAGACAGGACAATAATTCTGTTGTGAGGTTCGGCACCAATTCTGTCGGAGCTTACCTCTACTGTAATGTGAACCCTCGGGACTTGGATGCTTCGATCGGAGTACGTGCAGCAAAACTTAAGGAGTAAAAAATGGTTCCTGCTTTTTATCAAGATGCTTACTTAAAAGAGTTAAATGCTGAAGTAACTGAGGTAAACGGAAAATTTATAGTTTTAGATGATACAATATTCTATCCCTCATCAGGAGGTCAGCCTTATGACTCAGGTAAGATTATTCATGAAAATGAAACCTATAATATTATTTTTGTAAAGAAGTTTGATAATAAATTAAGTCATGAAATAGATAAAGAAGGCTTGAAAGCAGGTGACAAAGTAAAATGTATTTTAGACTGGGAAAGAAGATATTTGCTTATGAGAATGCATACAGCCACACATATTCTTAGCACATTAATTCATAATAAAACTAAGGCTTTAATAACAGGCAATCAGCTTGGCTTGGATAAAACTAGGATAGATTTTTCCTTGGAGAACTTTAACAGGGAAGATATTAAGAAATATGTTGATGAGGCTAATGAGATAATAAACCATAATTTAGAAACTAAAAGTTACTTTATTACAAGAGAAGAAGCTATGAAGATTGAAAGCCTGACTAAATTGGCAAAAGGACTGGATGAAAATTTAAAAGAAATCAGGATTGTTGAGATTGGTGATTTTGACAAGCAGGCAGATGGTGTAACTCATGTTAAGAATACAAAAGAGATTGGCAAGATTGAATTGGTAGAAATAGAGAACAAAGGAAAAAATAACAGGAGGGTTTATTTTAGATTAATATGATATCAAGAAGGGAATTTCTGAAGGGGACTTTATCTGTTTTTGCACCAAATCTATCAGCTGAAGATATTGAACGTGCTAAAAAAGCCAAGCCATTTGAATATGTAAGGGGTCCAACAAATAAAAAAAACATTTCTTTAACATTTGATGGAGACTGGCTTGATAATTGGGTTAATCCAATACTTAATACACTTAATAAAGAAAATTGCAAAGCAACATTCTTCTTAACTGGAAGGTTTATGAAAAAATATCCCGATGCTGTAAAAAAAATCTTTGATGAAGACCACGAAATAGCAAATCATTCTCTTGATCATCTGGATTTTGTTAAATTATTCAAGAAAGATAATATAGCTATAATTAAGCAGCTTCGTTTAACAGAAGATATATTTGATAATGTTACTGGTTATCATTTAAATAAAATTTACAGGGCACCTTTCGGTTCAAGGGATAAGAATACATTGAGGTATCTTGCATCTTACGGTTATACTCATATATATTGGACATTTGATACGCTTGATTGGATTACAGAGAGTGAAAGGGGATATTTGTCCTCAGGTGAAATAGAAAACAGGCTTTTTAATTCAATTACAAATGATAAATTCAATGGTAATGGTTACATAATACTTGCACATGTTGGCAGTTTAAGAAAATATGATCAGTTCCATAATAAGCTGCCTTCAATAGTTTCAAGACTTAAAAAAACGCATAATTTAGTGACTATAGAAGAGCTGTTAGAATGATGTTGAGAAGAGAATTTTTATTAGGTACATTGTGTTTATTTTTGCCTAGTTATTCTTTTGCCAATTCTGATAAGGTGCTTATTATACCAGGACATGATAAACATACAATTGGTACTTATAGAAAAGGTATTGGTGCAGAATATGAATTAACCCTTAAAATTTCAAATATTCTTTATACAAAGCTTAATGGGTTGGAAAAAACGATTGCCCGGCAGGAAAATTATATTGAAGAAATAGAACACTTTAGAAAAAATAATTATTTATGGCTTAAGGACACCGTGATTAATGCAAGAAACAGTTTTGTTGAAGAACGTGGTAACAGAGAGATAACGCTTAAAATAAAAAGTGCAGTTGATTCTTATGCAGTTGTCGCCTGGGCTCATGAAAATAAGTTTAGTTGCATGGTTAATGTTCATGTAAATGATGCCCGCAAGAAAGACAGGTATCAGGGCTTTACCATTATAACCAGTAATGAAAATAAGGGGTTTAAGAAATCCAGGTTATTGGCTGAGTCAATTTATTCTTCATTAAAAAAAGAATTTGAACCGAGTAATAATCCTGCTGAAACAAAAGGGTTTATGGTTGTAAATACTATACTGATGCTAGGTACTAAATACTTAAAGAATTCAATACCTTCTGTTATTGTAGAATGTGGTTATATTGGCCAGGATTATAATGGAAAGAAGATAAATGATCCAGAAATACAGAATAAATATGCTGCTTTGATTTCTAAAGGGATAGAATCTTATTTCTCTTCTAATGCATCCCAGGTTACTCTATAGTCGCTGGCTTCATTCCATATAATATAACCACTAGTATTGCTTTCTTTTGTTCCCCTAATCTGTTCTAAGATGTAATTTTTATCGAACCTTATTGTTCTTGGATTTTTTGTTTGCGGGAAACCCTGAATCC
>JACPNI010000116.1 GCA_016185555.1 Candidatus Woesearchaeota archaeon
AAACTCCCTACAAACCCAGCCCAAAGAGGAATGAAGAAAGAAGTCGCCAAAGCGGACAAAAATACTGCTGCAACTGTCCCTTCTATATTTTTAAGACTAAATGGATTTTTTATTCTGCCAAAATATCTTCCTATAACATGAGAAAAAGAATCTCCTACAGCAAGAACACTTATTGATGCCAGAGCAATAGACTTATCAAAAAGAACCACGGCAAACAGTATTCCTAAGAAAAAAGTTAAAGGTCCTTTACCTGGGAATTTTTTCCTGTCTGATTCACGGTCAAATTTATCCAGGAACCATGAAATATAGGGAATCCTGGTATTGATTGACAATAACGACAAAATAATCCCAAAGAAGATTATTGCTGATATGACATAAGCCCCGATAATATCAAAAAAAATTAACAGTATTACTAAAACGCCTAAAAAGAAGTGAAACATTTGTCTTCTTACTTCAAGATGCTCAAAGATATTCATTAACTTTACAAAAACAGATGATTATTTAACTTTTGTGAAGAAATCTATATAAACCAAAAAACCAATTCATTTATATGAAATTTAGAAGGGCTTATCGAGACATAAGAAGAGTAAAAGACGTTGTTAATATTCTTTTCAAACAGGGTCTTGGTTATAGTATAGGCCAGATGAATTTAACATCACATTTACCTTTTAGAAGCAGAATAAAAAAAGAGGCATTTGCGAAGAAGAAAATACCCCTCCAAGAAAGGCTGAGAAAGGCAATGGAAGACCTTGGAGGAACATTTATTAAATTTGGGCAATTATTAAGCATCCGGCCAGACTTAGTCCCTGAGGAATATTGTGAGGAATTTGCAAAGCTACAGGACAGTGTAAAACCTTTTCCATACAACCAGGTTAAGGAAGTTATTGAAAGAGAGTTTAAAAGACCAATACATAAAATATTCGCACATTTTGAAAAAGAACCAGTAGCCGCAGCATCTGTTGGTCAGGTTCATATTGCAAAGCTAAGATCCGGAGAGACTGTCGCTGTTAAAGCCCAAAGACCTAAAATAGATGAACTATTTGAATCCGATATTGACATCCTTTACTACTTCGCTAACTTAGCTGAAAAACATATCCCGGAATTAAAAGACTACAGTCCGGTTGCAATAGTAAATGAATTTGAGAATTATACAAAAAAAGAACTTGACTATAATATAGAAGCAAAGAATATTGATATCTTCTATAAGAATTTTCATGATAGCAAGTCAATAAAGATTCCAAAAGTCTTCTGGGAATATACTGGAAAAAAAGTCCTTACAATGGAATATATAGACGGGATAAGGATTGATAAATTTAAAGCCACAAAAGCAGAGAAGAAGAGGATACTTGAAATTCTGCTTAACTCTTTCATAAAACAAATACTTAAAGATGGTTTCTTTCATGGAGATCCGCATCCCGGCAATATCTTTATTTTAAACAACCACAGGATAGCTTTTCTTGATTTCGGTATTGTTGGACAATTAGATGAGTCGCTTAAAAGAAAATTTGAAGATACATTGATAGCTATCATAAGCGGGAGCAGAAGGGATATTGCGAAGCAGCTTATTGAACTGGGTATAGTTGACCATGAGGTTAATATCAGTGAGCTTGAGGAAGATTTATCAAAACACCTGCGCGATTATTATGATGTTTCTTTAAAAAATATTGACTTAGGAAACTTTCTTTCAAGTGTATTAATCCTAGGAACCGCTGTAGAAGAAATAATAAGAGAGAGGGCGAGCCCATTTTATATCATTAAAAATATTAGAACAGGCCTTGTTGATTTTGCAGATACTGTAAAAAGCCTGCCATATGAAGCAAAAAGAGTGTTTAAAATACTTGAAAAGGGCGAAATCAAGCTGGAAGTTGAGGACAGGGATATAAAGAAATTTGCATTTGAAATTGATAAGTCATCAAACAGGATTGCTTATAGCATGATACTGGCTTCCTTGGTTGTTGCTGCTGCATTATTGGCAAAATCAGGTTCTTCTTACACATTTGGTCTACCTTTGATCTCATTAATTTTCTTGTCAATAGCAATATTTGTTACAATATTGCTATTAATGTCTATATACAAAGAAGGGGAGGGATTAATATGAGTACATTAAAAAGAGGTTTTTATTTTGGTGTAAAGGCTGCAAAAAAAGCTGCAAACACCTTGCTTAGCAAGGGTGCAAAAACCGAGAAAGCTAGAGTGATTATTAGTAAAATACGAAAAGAAAAGGATCAAATAGTAAAAGACTACATGAACCAGGTACAGAAATCAGCAAAAGAATTTTTATTGCTTACGCAAAAGGAAACAGAAAGGCTGCTTGCCAAGCTAAACACAATAGAAAAAAAGGCTGTAAAGAAAAAGAAAAGATAATATTATTTTCATGTTAGATATTATCCTGATAGCAATTGGTATGCTGGGCCTTTTGGTATCATCTATAACCGATATTAAAACCTACGAAGTCCCTGATTGGATAAGTTATTCCATGATAGCGTCGGGTCTTGGCATAAGGCTTGTTTATTCTATCATAGAAGCTTCATGGTACTACTTTCTATATGGGCTCCTTGGTTTTGGTATTATGTTTGTCTTTGGCAACTTAATGTATTATACAAAACAATGGGGCGGTGGGGATAGCAAACTGATGATGGGTCTTGGAGCATTATTTGCAACAAGCGACCTGTACAAAAATTTCCTGTTTGGGATAATAATAAACATATTGATAATTGGTGCTGTTTATGGGCTTGTATATGGAACTGTTCTGGCGCTTAAAAACCAAAAAAAATTCCTTAAAGAAATAAAAAAAGGCCTTATTAATCAAAAGAAAAGCAGAATCCTTTTTTTATTGACTGCATTACTCTTCCTTTTGTTTTCCTTCGTTGTTAAAGATAATTTTCTTAAATTGATGATGTATTTTATTGCTGTAATCTTAATATTATATCATTACCTAATTATAACAGTAAAAGCTATTGAAAATGTCTGTATGTTTAAGGAAATACCAATAAGCAAACTGACTGAGGGAGATTGGGTGGTAAATGACCTCTATTCCGGGAAAAGATTAATTTACAGCTCAAAAAGTTTGGGCATTGAAAAAAACCAGATTGAGAAGATTAAAAGGCTCAAAATCAAGAAGATATTAGTAAAATATGGCATACCATTTGTACCAAGTTTTCTAATAGGTTTTATAGCAACCTTAATTTTTGGGAATATATTGTTTA
>JACPNI010000117.1 GCA_016185555.1 Candidatus Woesearchaeota archaeon
ATAATTATATCAATGCGCTATAACAAAGATGACTTAAAATGTGTTAAAAGTAGAAAAGAATAAAAGTCATAAAAACTAGCTTTGTATGTAATGTCATATAATCGTCTTTAAAAATCAAATAAATATTATGTATCAACAAAAAGTCCAAATAACGGTCACTTAGATAGGATTTAAACTTAAGGGATTGAAAAATGAAACAATATGAAAAAAATATTATAAAGGATTTCTCAGAATGGTCTCCAAAATGTACACACCCTGGTGCAGGAAGTCTTGATCAAGAAAAAAGAAATAAGAAATATAGGCAATTAATAATTAGTTTGCTTAATTTAAAGAAAGGAGATAAAATCTTGGATATAGGATGCGGAACTGGAGATTTGCTTATAGATTTAGACAATAAATACAAGAATAGATTAAACTTAACAGGTATAGACATTACACCAAACTTCATCAAAGTTGCAAGAGAAAGGGTGAAGAATAGAAAAAAGATCGGAATATTAAATATGTCGCTAAATAATTTAAGATTTGGAAATAATTTGTTTGACTATGTCTTCGCAATTAGGTTACTGCACCATATTAACAATCCAAAAAAGAAGATAAAAGAGATCAATAAGGTCCTAAAAGATAAAGGCATTTTTGTTATATTTGATTGGTGTGGAGATTATAAGGTTGTGAAAAAATGGGACAAAGAACTAAGAAAAAAAGAGAGTTCTCACCAAAAGTTTTATACTTCTGAAGAAGCAAAAAAGATATTAAGAAAATCGGGCTTTTTTATTATAAACATTATTAAAAAAAGATATTTCATGATAATAATATCTGAGAATTTCTAAGAGTTGGCTGTCATGAGGCTCCTGTTATGGCAATACAAATACCTTTTTCTTAAACTTAAATCCACGAGTCCTACCAAATTTTTGTTTTCGGTGTAATTTTGGAGTTGATATAGAATTATCAATCTTCGAGGCGAAGCCGAATGTAAATGTGCGTAGCACCGGAGGTCTAAGAGTTCTTTCCATTGAGCGAACGCGATACATTAAGAACAAGTTATCAAGGGGGCAATTTGATTATCTCAAAAGCGAAGCTTCTTTTATTAACATATTTAGGTTCCATTCAGATACGTAAACTTCTTATTTTTCACCAACAAAGAAAAAGTCTTGAGAATTATTTATATATTCCTGTAATTCGGCATATTCTATTTGTATTTTAATGAACTCTTCTTCATTCTTGAGATTATTCATTTCGTATTTATCCATAAGATTAAAAATACCTAATACTTTTTTTATTTTAAAACCATTTTGAGTAAGGGAATTTCTTAACTCATCCAATGTAAACTCATGACTTATATGGCCTTTCATTTGTCCACCCCAAACAATATATCTATCTCCTGTTTTCATATTCTTTCTAAATGATTCATAATTGCCTTCTTTAAGCTCATGGGATTTACAATATATCAACCTATTATTTACTGTTGCCATCAATAATCCTCCTTTTTTGAGGATTCTATGTGCTTCTTGCATGGCTTCATTATAGTCTCCACAATAATCTAATATGGCATTTATCATTAATACAACATCAAATGACTCATCTTTAAATTCTGCCATATCAGTAACTGAATTTTTAATAAATTCTATATTTGAGTAAGATTTTAATTTATTTTTTGCTTTGTTTAACATCTCTTTAGATAGTTCTTTTAATACAATATTATGGCCTTTTTTTAATAGTGGTTCAGAAAACCTACCAGTACCTCCACCTGCATCTAGAATTTTGAGTATTTTGTTTTTTTGGAGATTGTCTATAATGAAATGTTCAACTATTCGATCACATACTCTATCGTCGTGATCGGAGTAATTAACTGCTACTTTATCGTAAAATGATTCTACTTCTTTTACCATTCTGCATACTTGTTATTTTTTAATTTATAAATGTATCTCAAATTTTATCTAATATGGCTTTTGAAATATTACAAATATTCTCTTCTAAGTTTAAGGATGAAGCATTGAAAGGTTTTAGTACATCCAATAACCATTGACTGTAAGTATCATCTTTAAGTTTATTATGAATTTCTTCAGGAGAATCTGTTAGGTAAACACACTTTTGATTGCCTTTGAGATATGAGGTAGGTCTATCAGGCACTTCAGAGTACCAAATCATTTTAAAGGGATTGTCACTTATTTTTCTAGAAAGATCAAGAATTATTCTATCAAATGGTGCTTCACTCGTTGGTCCAAGTTTATAATCAACTCCAAGAAGTTCGGCTAGATAAGTTGCTTCTGCAACCTCTAGAGGAGCATATAATGCATTAAAAGAACCATTATTCTTTCTAATACTCCTCAAGATTGTAAGTTTTTGTTTTTCTGGATCTCTGCAAAAGTCTAAAAACATATGCCTCTTTTACAAAGTAAAAGGCACTATGACTAAAGGATTGGAACTCCCCCATTATAAAAGAAAAGGAATAAATTCTTAACTTTACATGCTCTTAAGGGTAGTTGTGTTTTATGAATATCAAAAAGGAGGCTCGCCATGTTTATGTAGATTTTTTAGTTATCTTCACTCTTTAATGGTTACAAAACCGAAAGATTTAAGTCCAGCAGTGCAGTCATCTATGCAGTCTGCTGTTATTCTTGTCCTGTTGCCTTTGCCTTCCATAAAAAGATTCAATTTCCCGGCTCTAGCCTATTGGAATCGCATTCTTCTTTAGCAAAGTTTCTTTTTTATCAGCTATATTTCTCTATAATCATGTTTCCTAGGCACTATTCTCAAAAAATCTATATTGCTGCCATTCATCTCGTAGATTATCCTGAAATTGCTAACATGAATCGACCAAAAAGGATTTCCTTTGAGTTTTTTCCCGATTGGCGCTCTGTTTTCAAGCTCTAAAGTTTTATCTATGATTTGTTTTCTTATTATTTTGTCTTTAACAATCTTTTCCAGATCTTCATAGAAAGAAGGCTTATAATTAAGAATGAACATTCTATATCAGTTTCTTGGCTTTATCCAAAAAGTCTTTTTTGCTCATTGACTTTTCTGTTCTAGCCTCTTCTATCAGTTGCAGTTCTTCTCCTGAAACATCTTCAGTTAGATTATTTTCTACTAGTTTCTTGTAAAATTGAAGTTCTACATATTCCTCTCTCGGTACGCAGATGGTTGCTTCCATTTTGATTCACCTTGTTTGGAGTAAGTTATTTAACTATTTAAACCTTTCTATCCTCACTCCTAAATGGTTACAAAACCGAAAGATTTAATTTAAGGCAGTGCAGTCATCAGCACAGTCTGCTTCTATCCTTGTCCTGTTGCCTTTGCCTTCCATTTGCTTTTCTAACATAACTTGATGTAGTTTTTCATTTCAAATTCAAGTTTTTCTTTAGTGGAGCTAATTATTCTAGAAACATTAAATGATTCTATTGCATACTCAATTGTTTTGCTGGCGGATTTGATTCCTAAAAAACGCCCGCCGCCTCCCAAAAGCACACTCCCAAGCAACCCATCTATACAGGAGCTTATGAATAAAAGTCTGCCTAGTGGTTGTTCATATTTATCTTCGGTGTACCACACCCCTATTTTTTTACCATATACCTCTTTGTATTTTTTCAGGTACATTTCTGCTCTTTTCACACCTCCCAAAAAAGGGATTGTTTGTGGATGTTCTAAAGCGTAATCAACGCTTATTACTTCAGACGGAGCATCAGTTATTTTATCATAATCCACTACCCAAACCAATCTATTTCCTTGTAAATCTGCCACGCCATCTAATTTAACTAGCCTATCGAATTCCTGTTGGGGAACTCTTCCAGCATGATTAATCAATCCCAAATCTATTGCCCGTCTTATGTTTTCTTGTTCACAAAAGTAATTAGGAATATGTGCATAAACAACAACTACACTATCCTTGTTTGTTCTTCCTGTAACCTTAATGCTTGGTGTACAATACCATATCTTCCATAATCTAGCATCTTCATCAGCATTTATTCTTAAGTCAACTATAGAAGGCATAAATAGAGGCGCATATGCTTTAGATTTACATTTTAACATAGCTTTATCTGTATTAATATCATAGAATTCATTGCCTTCTAAGATGATTGCACCAATGCAGTTAGTTAATCCATTATTCATTTATGCCTTTTTTGTTTGATATTATTATGCTTGCCACTTCTCTTGGCAATATTCTGGGAAATGGTACTACATGAGTATTATGATCGCCAAAATTTGTGCTCGTCAATAAGAGAGGCCTAACTGAAGTGTTATCTTGGTATTCTATGGAAACCTGACCGCATTGAATTCTCGAATCTGAACCAGGAAATGCTCGAAAACAAAATGTTGAATTTGTAGATCTTTGGGTTAATCTAACACCCTCTAAGGTTGCTGATCCTAGTAATGACTCAGAAATTTGAATAAGTTGTTGATAAGTCAGTATTCTTAGTATAGCCTCTTTTTCAGAACATTCATAACCAAGAAAACGAATAACATTCTCATGTTCCTTAAATGTTAATTTGTAACTGTCGATTTCTTCTCTAGTAATATGCTCTATATCATATTGATCAATATTAAAAAGTTCTGATTCCACCATCATATCTACAACAGAATTCATGCCGACCTCTTTTATTAATTCTCTAAAATTAGCAGAATATTGTTCTGTTTTTTCAACAGGTACGTCATTGGCGAGTTGAGAGCATCTATTATCAATAACAAGATGAAAATTACACCCAATGGGATAAATTTCTTCTATTCTATCTGTGGCTTTCTTTATTTGATATAATATGAGTAATTCCCCCAGGCCAACATCAAAACATAATTCTGGCTTATGAAAGTCTAAACTTGCATGATAACCTCCGCCAACATCATAAAAAAATTGGATTGGCTTGTTTTGACTGATTGCCAAAGAGATGTTTTTAACTATGCCGGATTTATATTTTTCAGATAATTTCTTGCTTAAATAACAAAATTCTCTTGAAGTTAGGATTGAGAATGCTTTTTCCTCTAATTCCTTTTCTTCGATCATGAATTTTTTATAGTCAGTTTTAGGTTTGAAAGTGGACATAACCTGCTCTAGATAAGATTCCGCAACAGAATAGTCTAACTTTTGGTTTATATTTTTGAGTCCTGGCAAATTTCACACACCCTTTCCTTCAATATCCAGTTCTCTTTTTTTATGAAAATTAATTCTACAGAATTTATAGATGTTATTTTTTCAATGCCACCAATAATCTTCTCCTGAAACTCTTTAGTTCTTCTTTCTTCCAAATCATATAAAAAAATAGAAGCCTTTTCATCTGAAGTTTTCTCATCAACTTGCATATAGAATTCTATTGTATTTGGTGGTCTATTTATTAGATTTACAATTTTTGGGATGTTACTTTTTAGATAATCTGCTTTTTCCTGACTTTTTACCAAAAAAAATAGTCGCGGCATTATTTTCACCTCTTATTTTTAAAACCAACGCAAGTTATCCCTTTCTTTCTTGCATCATCGTTGAAATGCAAGTCTTCAATCAATTTTTCAACTTCAACACATGTGCTTAATGTGATGTTTTTTGTTTTTGCTGCTTTTTTAAATTTTTTTAGTTCCTCTTTTATGATTTCTTTGTCCGCATAATAACGTTTAACTTTTTTACCTCCTGGCAGAGTCCATTCTATGCTTTCTGAAGTTTCATTACCGTAG
>JACPNI010000120.1 GCA_016185555.1 Candidatus Woesearchaeota archaeon
GCATTAAAAAGAATAAGATAATTCCCTCTGATTTGTGGCTGATAAAAAATAAATTAAACTCTAAAACTAATATTAAAAGTGCATATATGCTTGAAAACAAAGGAAAACTTTCTAATCTGAGATTTGAAAAATAATTAAGTTGTTAACAATCCAACAAAAGTCTCAAAAATCGGCGTATTATTGGTTACACTATGAAAATCCGCCCCTGCATCCAAAGCAATTTTCTTCAAGGAAGATATATGTTTGTCAAGAAGATTAATATAATTCTTTCTTAAAAAAGGACCAATGAATGTTCTCATCATCACATTTGTTTCAGAATCCTTTAATTTGAAATCACCTTCAAGATTCAAGTCCTTTTCAATGTAATCAAGAACCTGGATCATTTTAACTTCATTGCCCTTAAGCCTGTATATAACCTCTTTTATGTCATTCAGGTCATAAAGAAAATCAGATATTATAACAACCATTGACTTTGAACCAATTAATTCTTTATACTTTACTAAGGTGTCTTTGAAATTTGAAACGCCGGATGGTTTTTTCTCATTCAAGCGCCTGATGATTTCAATGAGATTTCTTTTACCCTTATATGCCCTGTAAACTTCATGCACATCCGAAAACGTTGACAGGACAAATCTTTCATTGTTTTTTAGAGCCATATAAGCATAGCCTATCCCGATCATTGCAGCATAATCTGATTTTTTTATCTTATCCCCAAAATCCATGCTGCCGCTATAATCAATAATAATATGAACAGTAAGGTTCCTTTCTTCTTCAAATAACTTAACATAAAGATCATCTGTTCTTCCATAAACGCGCCAGTCAATTGTCCTGAAGTCATCACCGGGTGCATAGATCCTATAATCCCTGAAAACAGTTCCTCTGCCATGGGCAATTGATTTTCTTTGGCCAACCCTCAGAGAACTAAGTCTTTTATGTATAATTATGCTAAAACGATCCAGTCCTTTAAGGAAACTTGTATCAATCATTTTAGAACAAGCTTTATGACATCATCGGTAGTCATATTGTTCTTTTCTGCTTCAAAACTAAGTATAATCCTATGTCTTAGTATCGGATATGCCATCTTTTCAATATCATCCTTATTTACAAAACTTCTTCCTTCAATCAATGCTCTTGCTTTTGCAGCTAATACTAAACCGATAGAAGCCCTTGGTGATGCGCCATACTCAATTAAATCTTTTTTATTTCTTGTATTATTTATTATCCTTATAACTTCTTTTTTAAGATCATTTGATATTGGAACCTTCCTAACCAAATCCTGCAAGTCAACTAATTCTTCCTTTCTGATTACAGGCCGTAAATGGGGTATTGTTGATCCTGTAGTAAACCTTTCAACTATATTATACTCTTCTTCATTTGTAGGATAAGAAATTTTAACTTTAAACAGAAATCTATCCTGCTGCGCTTCTGGTAATGGATAGGTTCCTTCTTGCTCAATCGGGTTTTGTGTAGCTAAAACAAAGAATGGTTCATCAAGTTTGAAAGTAGAATTGCCAACTGTAACCTGCTTTTCCTGCATGGCTTCTAATAAAGCAGATTGTGTTTTGGGCGTGGCCCTGTTTATTTCATCCATCAAAACAATATTTGCAAATAAAGGACCTGGCTGGAATTTAAATTCCCTTTTGCCAGATCGGTCTTCAATAATATAAGTTCCTGTAATATCAGAAGGCATTAAATCTGGTGTTCCTTGTATTCGACTAAATTTAAGATCCATTAAACTGCCTATAGTTTTTACTGTCATAGTTTTTGCCAGTCCGGGATAACCCTCAACCAAGACATTAGAATTGGTAAGTAAGGCAATTATAACCTGCTTTATCATCTCCTGCTGTCCAACTACTACCTTCTCTACCTCGCTTAAAAGATAATCAACTTTTTTTTTAACCTCAGCAACCGACCTCATTTTTCACCTCGATAATTCATCAAAATAATTCTTGACTATTTTCCTGTTTTCCTTTGGAATGTCCTCTTCATATGAAGCATCAGGACTTGCCTGGATATCTTCAGGACTGCCGGATTTAAAATCTTTTTGCTCTGCCTTGCTTGTTTTAGCAGGATCAGTCTCGCTTGATACCTGGTTAATATTGATCTTGATCTCTACAGGTTTTAAGTAAGCTATTGACCTATTGCCATAAATGCTCTCATTGCCCTCGCCTCTTATAATTGCTGCTTCACCACCACCAAGAGCACCTATAGCTAATTTTGGAAGTTCAATTATTTTAGGCAGAACCAAATGAAAATCAGGAAGGCTTACACCGGAATATGCAATCAAAATCACACTAATAGAGACCACCGATATTGCAAACATCTTATAGATAATATTCTTGAAATCAAGGAACCTTGAAACAATAACAAGCTTTAACTTTGTTATAACATCCAAATGCAAAACCTCAACAAGCCAGTTACTCTCATCCATATTATCAGCAGCTGCTCTTAATTCATCGCTTAAATGCGGGAACTTCTGCTCTATGTAATAATAGTTGAAATTGCTTATTCTTATTGCAGAATAGACTACAAAGAAGACAACCGAGACAACTAAAGAATATAATGTATTAATTTTAAGCAATGATGAAAAGAAGACTAATGCTAAAAATATCAGGACTGCATTAAGAAGATTTGTAAATAATTCAATGACAATTATTGTATTCCTTAACTCAGACAATGCATCTTTAATTCTTGTCATATTATCCTGTGCAATTTGGGCATTGTGCTTTATAATTATCTATATTAATCTTTAACATCCTTTTTGCTCTTTTGGTAAATTCTTTTACTTTTTGTGGATTTCGGTCAATTGCCCATCTCAATTTATCGAAAGATATGAGTAACATCAATTTTAGAAGTTGCGGTCTCAAAAATTTAAACTCCTTTTGGGACATCCCATATCCTTTGATGAATGTTTGGAGTTGACTATCATTGGGCTTACCAGTTTCCAATTGACATCTTACTACATGGATAAAGTCAAAGTGTGGGATTATATGGACTTCGGCAGAACCCCAATCAAGCAAATTAACTTTTCCGGATTTTTCTACAAGGGTGTTCCAAATAGAAATGTCTCCATGATTTAATCCAAAAGTAAATTTTTGTTTTTTAGTATTTTGAAAAACACTTTTTACTTTTTTCGACTGATCTTTAGTAATAACTTTTAATGCGATGAGTTTATCATCGTTGGTGAGACTTTTAATATTATAGTTAAGATATTTTTGCCAAGAACCTTTGAAAAAGCCACGTTTAGTATCAGTGAGATTCTCGCCGAACCCAGAAACCTTAATTGAATGAATTAGCCTTGTATACCTCCCAAGTTCATGCCATATATGCGTTTTATTTTGCAGCAGATTTCCATTTTTTCCTGAAACAAAATTTTCAATCATGTAAGCTCTCCCTTCAAATTTTCCAAGAGTAAATACTGTCGGTCCGGGAACTCCTACTTCTGATGATTTTTCAATGCACCACTTTTCTTTTATGTAATCTTCAAACGCTTTATATTCCTTATGTGCATGACTAAGTTTTACGACAATTTGACGAGAGTCTTTTGATTCAACTAAAAAATTTCTATTATTACTCCCCTCTCCAACAGATTTGATTGAAATGTTTTTGCTATCTAAAAATTTTGATGCAATTTTTGATGCAATCTTAATATCAATTGATTTTAGGTTAGCCATTTTATTTCATTTGATTAAATCATCTACAAGACCATCAGCAATCTTCCTTAATGTCTCAATTCTCGGATTAGGGGTTACGCCAGGTTCAATTTTAGTCGTCATTCTATCCTGTGCAATTTGGGCATTGTGATTTATAATTAGATATTTTAGCATTTAAACTATCAATCTCTTGTGTTTTAGCCTTAAGTTTTGCATTCAAATCAGTTATAGTTGCTTCTTTAACAACCAGGTCTCTTCTAGCTTCAGTTAATTCTGACTTGGTTGATGTTAATTCACTTGTTAAAACATCCTTATCCTTCTGAAGCTGATCCCTGTTTGCCTTGAGAGTTAAATAGTCCTGTGTAAGCCCTTCTTCTTTTTTTGTCTTAAGCTCAAGGCTCTGCTGGGTTTCA
>JACPNI010000121.1 GCA_016185555.1 Candidatus Woesearchaeota archaeon
TGGTCAGTTAATCCGGTTCAGGAATATGTAAGCCTGACTGCAACAACTGATGCAAAACTTAATAATCAGTTCATTGGTAAGGGATCTGCGATAGTTATAGGTAAAGATGGAAAAGTAACAAGTGCAGATATCAAGGGTGGAAAAGGGAATTATGAGTTTGAAAATATTGGGCTTGAAAATGTGGAAGGGTCTTTTCTATACTCTAAATTTGATGGTTTTAAGAATCTTCCTAAAAATGCTTTATTAAATTTCAATAATCCCTTAGGGAAGATAAAAATTGAGTCTTCTTCTGATATTGAGTTTAAGGGCAATTTAATTACCTTGAAAAAAGGTGAGTTGTCTATCAGCGATGTAAAAATAAGAGATTTGGGAAAACCAGTTGATATCTCATTTGACCAAAAAGTTATTGCCTCTGATAATGTTGTTAATATCATAAAAGGCCAGAATCCTTTTAAGCTGTTTCAGAAAGAGGATATAATAAAAGCAAAGGTTAAGGGCGATGTCGGAATATCCCACGGTGCTGTTTCAGTCGATATAGTTAATTCAAGGCCCAAGGGTATTCCAAATATAAACTGGGATTATAAGCCTTCTTCTTTGAATAAGCCGTTTCTACTTGAGACTAATTCCGGGGTTTTATCAGACCAGTTTAATTATGCTTATTCTGATCCCAAGGAAGGGATAATGGTTTGGGATGGCAATAAAGATATGCCAAATGAAAGAAGAATTGTTGGTATTAAGAACCCGGTTGTAGTTGTATGGAACAAAGGGATAATTGAAACTACTTATAGTAAACTTTATAGGGATGGTATGAATTCAATATTAAGATTTTCTGGTGCAAGCCCTGAATTTTCCAGTAAAGTTAATAAGGTTATAGGCACTAACGAGCTTAAGGATGCAGCATCAGTTTTGTATAATGAGTTTAACATTGAGAATCTTTATATTAACACCGGGGTTTATAGGAAAGGAGAGGAGTTGTATCTTATAAATGAATTTGAAGAGAAAACCCCTGGATTTCTTAAGAGTATAGCAAGCAGCCGGCTTAAGGGAGGAGCAGAAGAATTCGCAGCCAGGGTTATTGAGCAGGTTAAGTCACTTAATAATGAGATTAGCGATGCAGATATAAATAAATTTAAGAAATATTCCAGCAGACTATTAAAGGCACAGTACCTAATTTAGAAAATCTGAAAAAAGCATTTAAGAGATAATTATTGTCGGTAATTGCTTCTTAGGAGAGTTATTGCAATATTCCTTAAGTCAACTTTCTTATTACCTTGCTTTATGATATAACTTTGTTTTCCTTCTTCTCCAAAGGGATTTATGTATTCATATTGCTTTTTTGGTTTTAAGTCTTGGAACCAATCGTACCACTTTAAGCCATGTACTGTAAAACCGCCAGCAACATTTAATGCTATAAAACCAAGAACAATTTTATCTACCAAATCCGGTTTTTGTTTCGTTTCTGTCATTTTGTTTCTGCTAACTCTTTCATTTTGTCATTTACTAGTTGAGCGATATTCTTTGCTTTAGCCCCACCTATACATCCTATTTCTCCCTTATAATCGAATTGTTTTTGCTTATATAGGGATAAGCCAGCAAACTCACCCTTTAATGTTGTAAATGCTCCGCCACTGAATCCTGAGGTTCCATACGCATCTGTTAAAAAAGTATCATTAATTACTGATCCCTCTTCAGTGAATTCGTTTTTAGAATAAGGGGAAAAATCTGTTAAAGTAACTTTTCCATATTGGCTATAAAGTCTTTGATTTTTAAGTCCAAATAACATTATTTCATCGCCCAGCTTCAAATCGCTATAGGACACTTTGAATCTTACTGGTGCAGGTTCCCTATCTGTCATTGCTTTTATTAGTGCAATATCCATTTGGGGTGATGCGAAGTACATAAAAGGATTAATTGGGTAAAGTTTTTTGTTTTGGTCAACAACACCACCGCATCTCTTAGTTATTTCACAAAGAAAAGCGCGAATATTTTGTTCGGTGAATGCTAAATGAGATATTTGCATTGCAATTTCATCTAATCGATTTTTAAGTAATTTAATATTGTGGTATGCAGTTACAATCCACCCATCAGTTGTGATCATTAATCCAGAACCGCCTTTACCTCCCTTCATACATATTTGGCCATCTGGCGATTGTGAAGAAAAACTTCCATCACATACATTAACAAGATTGGTTCTTATATTTTCTTCTGATTCTTCTGCAGGTATGTCATTATGCCCACATATAGCAGATGCTAAAGCCACTCTGCTTTCTAAACTTATTTCAGCTAACCTTTTCATTTTTTATAAAACACTATTGTTTGTTACATCATGCAGTATAGTGTAGATAAAAGTCAATACCCCTATATCTAAATGCAACAAAAAGACGACCCACAAATTGTATTTTCATTTCACTTGTCGGTACTAAATAAATTTCTCCCTTACGGTCTTCTGGGGAAATACTAACATATTGAGGAATATTAATATTGCCCCCAAGGGTTTCTATTTTTAATACCTGGTTTTCTTTTCTTCCAATTGCTGCTTCAGGTAAGTCTTCTAGTATCCTTTCAAGAAAGGGAACTGACCTTTCTTTATTAACATACAATAAGTTTTTCATTTTATTCCTCCTATAAAACAGTTTTATCTAATATCCCAGCATATCTTATTCTATCTGATAATGAAGGGCTTGTAAGTAATGATTGAAGATAAGCACCATGCTCTTTCCAAATATCTGGTTTTTCTTCATCTCCGGTTGGTTGGAATATTAACTGTGATCCTAATTCTGGTTTTTTGCCATAAAATTTTGTTGTTCTTAACTTGCCTTCTTGGTCTTTTAAAGTTACACTATACATTCCAACTTCAGATTCTTTAACATTTGGCGTTCCATCTGCAGAATAGCCGACAATAATACTTTCTCGGTTTCTGTGATACCTTACATATTGTTTATGTTGGTCAAAAAATCCATCAATTACCTGAACATCCAAAACAGTTCCTGAGTTTTTTGTCTTTGTCATTTTTGTTCCTCCCTTATATATTCTCTAAGTTGTTCTTCTAAATTTGGTGCTTGGGATATTTCGATTATTCCATGCATAATTTTTCTTAATGCATCTCTTTTTTCAGCTAAATTTTGTGGGACTTCATCAATTGATATAAATGTAACACCATCACGACAATAAGTTCCAGATCTCATCTTATAAGCATGATAAATTCTATTTTCACCATCTTGTCTGCCTTTTAGTCTCATTCTTTCAAAGCTATTTTCAGGTTCTGGACCCCAATAAACTATGTTAAATCTATCCCTTGCTTTTGGAAGTTGATCATATCTAACAATAACTTTACTTCCATCCTTAAATTCAGCTTTAACAAAAATTGGTTTGTTCATTTTATAGGTATTGGCCAAGTCGTTCAGGTTCCCCTATAAGGTTTTTAGTTTTTGGTATTGGGGGTCTGGTATTCATTACAGCTTCCCTTGCTAACTTTCTCTGGTATGCTTCACTTACTGCTTCTAAACCAAGCAATATACCATAAGAAATTTTTTTATCATCTGGAATTTCTTTTTCATCTGTTGAATCTAAGCGAACTATACCTAAATCTTTTCTTAATTCCCTTATTGCATCTTGTAAAAATATCATTTCTGGAATCTTCTCTTTAAGCGAATAAATTATGCTTTTTCTGCCATCTTGAGTTATGGTTTTCTCTAGCGCAAGTTCCAATGCACTTTTTATTTCGTCTGTCATTTTATTATCCTCTATTGAATTCCCTCAAGATTTGGAAACTTTTCTTTTAATTCAACCAATTGCCAATATACAATGCTACTTCTTGTTACTGCTCTATCGTAAGCATCAGGTAATGATTGATTACCAATGCAGCATCTCATACGCATAGCAAGATCTTCCATACTT
>JACPNI010000113.1 GCA_016185555.1 Candidatus Woesearchaeota archaeon
ATTTTAGGAAAATCTAATGCAATAATATTTCCATTATTATCGCGCACCTTCATATTCTCAGTTACTTGCATAATATAAACGGGGCCACTTGTATCTACAGTTGCTAATCTATTAGTTGCTTCTTGAAAAGTCGATGGAAAAAAATCTTTAACCCTGGTTAATCGCTGAACTATTTCTTGGCTAGCATCATTTAGATTTTGAACTACTAAAATATAACCAATCCTACCAAATGAAGTCATTGGAATTTGTACTGCTCCTGCGCTATATCTTAAATAGTTAACATACTCAGCAATTGGTGTAACAGGGATAATACTTCCATCCGGATTTGAACATTGTGTATTTGGATTTCTTAATTGTGCTATCAGTCTATAATCTCCATATGGGATATCTGATCCTGTAAAGATATATGAAAATACATTTCCAACTATTTCCTGATTATTTGTATTACCAATTAATATGTTATTTAATACTATTGGACAATAAGATGGAAGGGGGCTTCTAGGAGTTCCATCTTCATTCTCACAATACTGTTTATTCGCTCTTTCTAATATTGGCCTATTTGTAATGTCATATCGTCTTCTATCTGAAGTTTCTAAGAAAAAGCATACATTTGTATTAAAGCTAGAACCATCATTCCTTAGCTTATAATTCCATTCTAATCTTTCTCCAGCCAAATATTGTGCTGGGTTGCTTGTAGAATCTTGCTTATTTAGATTCATAGAAAAACTTAAACCTTGTCTAATTGCTCTGCTCATAGTTCTTGCTATTTCCTCTTGTGTTGTTCCTGTTTCTGCAAAAGTCCCAGAAGTCATCCGTTGAGTCCCAGTTTGAGCTGTTGTTTGTAAATTTTCAACAGCTATTAAAGAAGCAATTGTACTTACTAGGAAAATTATAAAAAATGTAAAAAGAAAGCCATATTTCATTACGATAAGCTATAATTATTAGTTATATAAATTTTATTGAAATTGTGTTGTCCTGAATTAACTTCCTCTTGTAGATTTAAGTTGATGTTCTTATCCAAATTATCTTTGATTCATACTCATTAATTATCCTATCAACAACTTCTTTGGCATTGTTTGAAGATATGGCAAATCCAAGTCCTTCAAAATCACCACCAATTTTTCAGAATTTATGTTTTTCTTTAATTCTTTTTAATGCTTCTAATAATGCAGCTTTTTCATCTGATTGTTTTGGTTGTTGTTTAATTTGTTGCATTTGTATTTTCTGAGTTCCTTTTTGTTTTGGTAATTCAGTTTTTCTCTTTCTTATTTTATTAAATAAAAATAAGAAAACCAGCAGGATTAAGATGCTGCCAATTATATATTTAAAGTTAAATCTTTTAAACAAAGATTGTTGGTCTTTACAATCTAAATCATTACTTTCTCCACAATCCGGATCACATATACCATCACTAACTCTATCACAGAAATCGTCTTTGGATCCTGAAGGGCAGTCTTGTTTACAATCTACATAACTTTCATGCTCTTGACATACGTTATCACCACAAACATTTGCAAAATAGCCTATATCTATTTCAAGTATTTTTTTATCCTTCTGATCGTATATTTCTATTTTTTTACCATTTTGGAAATAAGGCATAATAAGTTGAACTTTTCTACCCCATTCCTCTAAATCAAGCCTTCCTGATTCATTAGCTGTTGGAAAATATATTTGCTTTCCCTTCTCATCAAACCATTCTTTTAACGCAGAGCCAGCACTAATTAGAGGGAATCTAAATCTTTTGCTATATAGAACTTTATTATCAAAAGATATAATCTTTAATAAATATCCTCTTTCTTCAAGATATTTTTCTTCCTGATAATAAACATAGGTAACAGAGATAGACTCTTTAATAATCAGATCATTATCGTATTTCAGGTCAACTACGTATACTTTTTGAAAATCTGCTACTACGTATTGGCCAAATAAGACTATTGTTAAAATTATTATTATTGTCTTTTTAAACATTTTACTCCAACCTATATCTTGTGCATATTCCCTCTGCACTTCCCGTTCTAGACTTAATATTCTGGCAAAGAGCTTTTTCATTTGCTTGTCCAAAAGAATATGGGTTTATATAATGGTATCTCATAATTGTATTATAAGCCGGTCTAAAAATATTTTCTAATGCATAATTACACCCCTCTATACAGTTTATTTCTAAATTATAGTTTGGATCTCTAAAGGGTTCACAATCTATTACTCCCTCTTCATTACAACTATTACCTATTAATTCCTTCCATCTTGCGTTGCTAATACACTGTTCTCTACCAAAAGCTCTAAAGCAGCTACCACCAGCACAACCATCCCCTTGATTACAAGATGCTCCATTACCACAATCAGGATCTATTGGTGTGCAACCAACTTGACAAACATTTCCAGATCTACAAAGAGTTTCACAATCATTATCTGGTGGGGTACAGCCGAAGACACATGACTCATCACTCCCACATCTAGCAAGCCCTCCTCGCATACAATCAGGATCGGGTGGATTACAATTTGCTAGACACCCATCGAAATTGTTACAAGATGCCCCATTACCACAATCAGGATCTATTGGTGTGCAACCAACTGCACATCCATCCCCAGAAAGACAACTAATTCTTCCTAAACAATCAGGATCGGGTGGATTACAATTTGCTAGACACCCATCATTACTAAAGCATGTCCTCAATGCACAATCAAATCTGTCTGGCATAATTGGAGCAACACTGAAGCAATTTCTCCCATTAATAGTAACCAATGGAGAACTCCTTCCATCTTCAACATATTCATCTGCTAATTCCCCAATGGCATGACCAAGTTCGTGGACTGTTGTACGAATATATCCAGAAGTTCCTCTATCGTTAACTATAGAAACATGGCCTACAGTTGATCTAAAATTATTTCTATCAAGGAGCATAGAAAAATCTGTAGGACATTGAAGGTATAGATTCCCTGCTGCAGACCTATCATCTAATAATTGATTTACTAAATAAACATTAAATTTATGTTTATTTGATTTAAAGGGTTCTACATTAAAAAGACCATCATTTGAACCATCGATACCTAATCTAAGACCGGCATGCATTTCTACTTGATTTCTGAAATCTGTTGAATCCGCAAACCCCCTACTAGCAAAAGTAATATCTATTTTTTCATTCATATCACCACCTTTAAAAACCTCAACACAATTATTCCCTAAAATTGAAAATTCCTTTAATATATCATTTCTTCTTGAATTACCTATTAAAATCAAAATACTATAGCGTCCTAAAGGTTGGCCACTTGAATCCCAGGTATTCCCATATATATTATCATTTGGTCCTTCATCACCATGTGCGCCATCATTGAATAAATTTACAGTTGCTATATCCCTACCATCTTTTTGTACCACAGCTATGGGATTTGATCCCTCTAATCTATTTGAAAATTTTGCATTTAAAACAAATATAGTTCCTAGAGGACCCGTATCTGGGGTTGTTCTAATCCATTCAAGATTATTACTGGGATTATTTATTGTTGAAGGTATAGTTGGCGTTGTAGGCTGTTGTGCGGGTGGTTGGGTTACTCCCCCACCAGTATTTCTTGTATATGTAAAATAATTAGTACTCGTTGCAATAGGAACAGAATTAATAATACTTCCATCTGGATTTGAACAGCCAACATTAGGGTTTCTTAATTGTGCTGTTAGCTGATAAGTGCCTGCTCCCCAAGTGTTTGGAAATGTATAAGTAACTATCTGACCTGTTACTTCCTGATTTGTAGTTCCTATCTGCCTATTATTTAACCTAATAGAACAATATTCTGGTTGAGGATTAATATTGTTGCAATACTGTTCATTTGCCTTATCCACTATAATCCTAGTAATATCATGATAATTATTATTTGAATCTTTTAAAAAGAAACACACATCCGTATTAAAACTGGGACCTTGGTTATTTAATCTAAAGTTCCATATCAATGCATCACCAGAAGAATATTGAGCCGGACTAGCACTGGAGTCTGGTCTATTTAAATTCATGGAAAAACTTAAAGTGCCTTGTGTTGTTACTGGTTGTTGCCTAAGACCAATATTCTGATTGGCTACTTGAGCTGTTCCACTAGGACTAACCTGACTGACTGAACCGCCATCAACTGTAGCAGCACGTACTAAACTTCCCTGACACATAGGGATTAAAGTTCTTAAGGCGTCATTATTTACGCAATTATTAGGATAATCACATACAACTTGGTTTGGAGAAGTTCTTTTACAGTAACCGGGATTACATTGACCAGATTGTGCATATGTGCATCTTGCTCCCGGAGTATTTGCCCCACCATATAACACAATACTATTTTCATCTGCACAGAAATTATTTTGATAAAGTTGATCACCAATTCTTGCTTCCTTTATTGAAGAACTAATCCTTTCACCTGTTGATGTTACTAGTTCAGCATAATACCTTACTGTAGTACCTGCATAATGTATTGGTAAGTTTACTCCATTTGGATAAGCTGGATTCTCGCTTCCACTCAAATAACTACATTCTGTTGCATCATTACATACCTTTAATGCATTTGGTCCCAAACCTTCTACAAATATACTTATCCTTCCGGGCTTGTTTGCTATTGCTTTAATTCTTGCTATTTTATTTACAATTAGACTGTAATCAAATACATCTATTCTAGTTTGACATGTAGCTGTAGTTTCACCAGGGCCTACTGGGGGGACTATTGTTCCAGGACTTGTTGTTGGAGGAGGGCAGGAAACTGCAGTTTGTAAAGCATCATTATTTATACAATTATTTGGATAGAAACAACCAACATCTCCAGTACCTGAATAACTCCTGCTACAATAACCGGGATTACATTGACCTTGCCCAGCTGCACTACATACTTGTCCAGGACTATTTGCTGCACCATTTAGTACAATAGTTCTTTCATCTTTACAATAATTATTTGTATTGCCCTGATCACCAATTACACCATGCTTAGTTACAGAATGAACAAATTCAAAGGGATTATTAACCGTTAACTCAGCATAATACTCAGCTTGACTTCCACTTAAACTAAGTGCATCAGGAACCGGAAGTGGGAGAGGATACTCACATATCATAGTATTATCACAGGTGTTTAATTTTACTAGGTCTCTCGATAAAGTTCCTGTTAACCCTCTTGCAAATATCTCAATCTTTCCTTGTTTATTTGATATTGCCTTTATTCTTGCTGTATTGCCCATAATTAAACCATAATCAAAAACATCAATTTTAGCTGGACAACTTGTTGTTTGTACATTTTCCACTGCAATTAAAGAAGTGACTGGAACTATCAGAAAAATTACAATTAGTATAAAAAGGAGACCACCTTTCATTGCAATATTTTATAATTATTGGCTATATAAACGTTTTTAAGGATTAGGGGTTGGTGCGAGATAGCATATATAAACAACACAAATTGTAAGGTAGATTGTAGCTTAAGTCATTTTTAATACAATATCTTGTAGGAATATTTATTGATATCTTAATTATGCACCAACCCCTAAGGATTACATGATCATTAGTTACAAGTTCTTCTGTAATTCATACTCATTAATTATCCTATCAACAACTTCTTTGGCATTGTTTGAAGATATGGCAAATCCAAGTCCTTCAAAATCACCACCAATCTTAAAATTATTTA
>JACPNI010000012.1 GCA_016185555.1 Candidatus Woesearchaeota archaeon
CTGTGCAAGTTCAGAAAAAGCCAAATCAATCTTTTCTCTTTTCCATCCTGCTTTTTCAAGCCTGTTGGTTATGCTTTGCCTTGTTTCACCTTCTGAAAGCCTATCAAGAATGAAGTTTTTAAGCAATACTGAGCCAACAGTTTTTATTTTTTTTGGCTCTTGTTCCACTTCTTTATATGACAGAGGTTCTTTTACTTCTGGTTTTGTTTCAGCAGTTTTTATTTCTTCTTTTATCTCCGGTTTTGCGTTGATTAACCCAAGTTCTTTCCTTCTTCTGTAATATAAAAACAAAGATATAATCGCAGCCAGTATTAGTGTCCCTAATGCCGTTCCAATAACCAGCACAGTATTTGTTTTTTCAACTGTCCTGCATCTCCCGGATATACATATTTCATTCTCAAGGCATTTGACATCAGTAGGGCAATTTGTACAGTCTTCGCCCGGGCTTATAACTCTATCTCCACATCGATAACTTCGTTCTAATGGATTGGCTTCGTTTTGTGCATATGATGGGATAGCAAATATTAACATTGTTAAAATTAATAAATAAGTTATTTTCATCATTTAAATTTAAACAGTATCCATTTAAATCATTTTCTTATATTAAACTTTTAGTATCACTAATGTTTGCTTAAAAAATAATGTGATAAATGTGGTGAACAATTTTTTGATGAGAAGACGTCTGATGAGATGGATGAAATAGCTAAAAAGAAAGGACTAAACTAAAACCTAAGCGTAGGTATTAATAATCGCCCTTTTCCTATTATCCAATGGTTCTATAATTAAGGTGTCAAACAAATCAACCATCTTTCTGACAAATGGGTTTGTCATATTTAATTTGTAAAGCTTTGCATTGCCAATGCTTCTAGTATTTTTCACTATACCCAACTCAATAAAATCATCCCAAACCCTAAACATGGTAGTTCTCCCAATGCCCGCTCCTTCTGCTATATCTGATATAGAATAGTCTAATTCTCTACCTTCTATCAAGAACTCAAGTAACTTAATCTTTGGTGTGGTTCCAATTGCTTTTGTAAATATCGTTTCCATCTAGATATGACGAAGTGATACTATTTAAATGTTTCTATTTTGGAACATATCTGTTTTATATTTGGAGTAAATATTTATATATAAAATTCTATTCAAGATCCGCATGGACAAGATTTTTATTATGAAGAGGTTTTTAAGAAAGCTGATTAACCTTGATATTTGGGGTGGAAGGCATACAGAATTAACGAATTTAAGGAAGGCTCTGCCAAAGCATCTTAGGGGCGAGAAGATTACTGAAGAAGCAATAAAGGGACTTGTTGATATGGAGTTTATAACAACAAAGCAATCAACAGGCGAAGTTCACATTTCATTAAACTCAAAAAAGCAACAGGAAATTTACGATTTTGTAAAACATCAATAAAATGAAAAGAATAACCAAAGAAAATAATGAGATGGAATGCTATACTTGTGAAAAAGGTAATTTAGTAAAGAAAAAAGTAGAGTTTAAACTCTATGGGGAATCTTTTGGGCATTTTGATGCTGAAGTATGTGATAAATGTGGTGAACAATTTTTTGATGAGAAGACGTCTGATGAGATGGATGAAATAGCTAAAAAGAAAGGATTATGGGGGCTAGAATCTGAAACCAATATTGCTAAGGCTGGGGGCTCTTTAGTGATAAGAGTAAATAAAAACATCGCACAATTTTTGCGGTTGAAAAAAGGTGAAAAAGTAAGATTACATCCTGAGGATAGAAATAAATTAATAGTAGAGGTATAAATGGGGTTTAGTTCATTAAAAATAATTGCAATTGTTTTTTTGATTGTAACATCATTTTTATTCCTTAAATTAAGCAGTCTAAAGGTGCAGGGAAAAAACCTTATAACCTTAAGAACGAGGGTATTTTTTGCTTTAATGCTTCCATTGCTTATTTTGGCTATTATCTTCTTCGCTTCACTTTTATTAGCACTTATTCTGGGGATTTTAGCAATAGCATTTATCTTATTCCTGATCTTCTTGATTACCGGAAAAACAAAGAGGTATTATAGAAAGTTTTAGGCTTTTATTTGTAAGGGTGGCTTCGCCTTACTTTTTCATGGCCCTTGCCTTTCCTTAGAAGAGCACGTGAACGTCTTGCAGCATTTGTCAGACCTCTCTGAGTCTTGTTTTGATTTGCAAGGATCCACTTCATTTCATCATATTTCTTTATAATTTCCGGATCAGCCAGTATAACCTCATACCAGTAATAGTCCCCATCCTTTGCTAGGAAATAACTGTTTAATACTGTACAATTATGATATTTTCTGGCAGCCCTTCCTTCAGCAACCCATTGGTAATTCATATGCAAGGTTTTCATCCTGCGAAAGTGCTTTGTTCTTCTCCCTTTTCTGATTTGGGGCCTCATTCTCCCGCCTCGGGGAAGTTTAACCCTTACAACAAAGAATCCTTGTTTCGCTTTGTAACCAACAGACCTTGCCTGGTCTAACCTGGTTGGATGCTCAAGTTTTGTTATTGCCCCTTCCTTCCTCCAGTTGAGCAGGTTCTCTCTATACAGTTCTGGATATTTACCTTCCTTCCAGGTCTCTGCCAAATATTTGTAAAATCCCATTCAAGTTTAGAGCTAAGATACTTTTTTAAACCTTTCTAAATTGTGCTGGGCCCAATATTTAGGTCCTATCCAGTTTCCAATTTTCCACTCCAATATCCCTTCTTTGAACCACCCTTTGCTTGCAATTGAAATTTTGTTATCTGTTGTTACTACCCCAGCCACCTTTGCTTCTATATTACTTCCTAAAGCATGATCAAAAATATCCTGGGGATCGTTTGTTATTATCAGCATGCCATTTCCCATACACAAGGTTTCATAAGCCTCTATATCCCTTACATTACCCATATACTGTAGCATATGCATCGCTTCATTTGGCAGGTTTAAATCAAAGAGGAAAGCACCCAGTTGCTGTTTTTCCAGAACCCTTTTAAGTTTTTCAGGAATTCCCCCGCCAGTTACATTTATTACAGCCTTAACATTTGCATTTTCCA
>JACPNI010000131.1 GCA_016185555.1 Candidatus Woesearchaeota archaeon
AAAGTGAAGCTAAAAATATAGTGGGTGATGTTTCACGTTTATTTAAAAAATATTATATGTGGGAATTTAAATGACACTTTCAAGAAGAGATTTTTTAGCAAGCACAGCAGGACTAGCGGGACTTTTAATCGAAATCCCTCAAATTCCTTTAGGTTCTAGTAAAAAAATTTCAGACTACGATCCAGTAATGGAGTTCATCGCATATCATAAAAACCAGGTAGAAAACAAAAACGATAGATACAGAAACATTTTGCTAAATGGGAGCGGAGAGACAAAAAGTACTTTGGTGAGATTATTTCAAGAAGCAGAAGAGGAGTATAATAAAAGAGGATATAATTCAAAGTTTAAATATAGAGATTATAGCCTTGATATTCATATAGCTCTTTTTTATGATGCTGCTGAAGAGTTTAAAAAACGAGGTAAGTATATCTAAATAACATTAAACATTAGCTCAAATTCCTTTAGTCTTATCTTCTCTTTAATCTTGTACGTATACTTAGTATCATCGACTTCTCTATTTGTTATTAATATCTTAAAAGCGGAGGTCTTTTCTTGAATATCTTTCTTCCAGTGTTCTAAATCATCATATAGTGTTCTAATAACTAATTCAATCTTATCCTTTTTCTTTAATCCAGCCTTCTTTCTTAAATCCTGAATTCTTCTGGTAACTTCTCTGTAGAAACCTTCTGATTCAAGATCAGGTGTCAATTCTGTATTAATATAGAAAGAAGCATTCTTAACATCCAGGCTTCGCATATGTAATGGCAAGGCTTCACTTACTGTTAAATATTCTTTTTTAATATCAAAAACATCTTTATCAACCTTTAATTTATAAATTCCTTTTTTCTCTATCGCACGCATAATAGATTCTGAACTTATCATTGAAATAGCAGTTATTATCTTGGAGGTCTTATCTTTAAACACAGGTCCTAATTTATTAAAATCTGGTTTAATTTCGCTCTTAAGACCTTTTACTTCAGTAACAACAGATACCTTCTTGATATTGGTCTGTCTTTTAATCAGATCGTTAAGTTTTTCAACAGCTGCTTTTATTACTTTATCATTAGTCTTAATCATTGCCTCCTTAAGGGGCCATCTTACACCAAATTGTGCTTTTTCCCTTAAAGCCAAAAGATTTTGTATAATTGTATCAGCTGTATTCATAGAATTTTCCAGTTCTTCATTTATCAACTTTGTATCAGCCTTTGGCCATGGCTGTAAATGTATGGATTCTTTTTTATAAACATCAAGATTTATTTTTTCAGTAATAAATGGCAAGAAAGGTGCCAGTAATGTTATTGCATCAAAATAGCTGTCATACAAAACACTTTGAACTTTTGGGTCATGCAGCTCATCCCTTATAAATTGCACATATGTTTTAGAAAGATCAAATAGTAAGAAATTCTTTATCCCCTCTATGGCTTTATGATATTCCAGATTATCCAAGTATTTTGTAACATTCAGTTTAAGATTTTCTCTTCTTGACAGTATCCATAAACTCGCCAGGTCTTTGCTATAGGTTTTAGAAGTGTTATTGCAGTTTTGTTTAATATAATTTGCCAGGTTTTGTATTATCAGCAAATAACCTTTAATCTTTTTTGCAGGACCATAACCAAAATTCAGATTAAACTGCGGATTCTGGCTGCAGTATTGCCATCTCATAACATCAGCCCCCATTCTTTCCACAGCTTCATTAAACCATATTGCATTGCCCTTGCTTTTATGCATCGGCTCGCCCTTCTCATCCCGGACTTCTTCATAAGCAAGAATTCTTTTATATGGAGCAACTCCTTCTAGGACAACAGACATAAACAACTGGGCATAGAACCATAATCTAACCTGGGCCCTCATTTCTATTTCTAATTCAGCAGGAAACCATTTTTTCCAATATTTCTTATCTTCAAAGTATTTAAGTGTTGAAAAAGGCACTATCCCTGCATCCAGCCAGCAGTCTCCAACTTCCTTTATTCTTTCAACTTTTTCACCGCATTTGCATTTAATAGTAATCTTATCTATCCATGGCCTATGGAGTTCAGGAAGATTATCAACCTCTTTCTTGTTCACTGCTTTTTCTCTTAGCTCTTTTAATGACCCAATAACCTCAATGTTCTGGCATGCATTACATTCAAAGAACATCAATGGCAGGCCCCAGTATCTTTTTCTTGAAATGTTCCAGTCCTCCATGTTATCGAGCCAATCCTGCATTAATTTGCCAACATGTTCCGGGTACCATTCAACTTTAGAGGCTTCTTTTTTCATAATCGGCCTTATTTCATCGCAGGAAATAAACCACGAGTAATCTAATCTAAAAACAAGTTCTTCCTTACATCTCCAGCAAATCGGATATCTGTGTTTATAATTTTCAACAGCATACAGTAACCCTCTTTTGTCCAAATCAGAAACAATTTCTTTTTTCACTTCTTTAACATTCCTGCCAGTTAACCACCCATATCCCTCATTGTAATTGCCAAAATCATCTAAAGCAGGTCCAAGAATTTTTAAATTTAATTTTTTACCCAACTCATAATCAATATCACCACAGTTCGGGGCTATATGAACTATTCCAGTACCGTCTTTTTCTCCAACTTCATCAAAAGAAATGACTTTAGATCTAATTCCCCTTTGAACCTCTATATCCGGATAAAAAGATTCATACTCCAGCCCAACCAAGTCTGATCCTTTTAAATTATCAATAACAATATAGTCGCCTTTAAGCTTATTCAAGGTTCCTTCGGATAAATAGTAGAATTCGTTTCCTAC
>JACPNI010000114.1 GCA_016185555.1 Candidatus Woesearchaeota archaeon
AAAATATAGCCTCTTTCCGGATAGTCAAAAGAACCAATATAACTTTCAGGCCCATAAAGCTGTTCAAATTTTCCATATAAATCAAAAGGAACTATCCATATAGTATAAGGAATTCTTTGTACATAATCTTTGTGATCCCTACCATAGTTTAACTCTCTAAAAAGCCCATTCTGTATGCCGCTTAATAGCGTTTTAATATCATTATCATTTTCTTGTGATACAACCTCGTTTACAAAAAGAAGATTATTTGGATTGGATTCAAAATACTGAAATAAAATAGGAGCAATGTCCCATTCAGTAAATAACAAAACATCACGTTTATCTGATGCTCTAGATTCATAACGTAAACCAATATTAGACCACGCCTCTGCAGCCCATTTTTTATATAAAGGACTATTAAAATCAAACCTTACAATCTCTTTAAAAACTCTTGGTTCAAATCTTTTCTGATTAACCCCATCACCATTTCCGGGTTCATAGCATTTTGATTCTGATTCACCAGTTTCAAGGTTTACATAAAGCTGAGGGCTTGCTGCAATCTCTTCTGAACTTAAAGAAACCCCAATAAGCGCTTTTTCTAAAGGTCCAAGCCTGCCATCTGACAAAGAATCTACATGCAAAAAATAACTAGAAACGATATCCCCGGTTTTCTTAACATTATCTGTAAAAAGAAGCTGATGTCTATCACTATACATTGAACGGCTCATTCTCCTGAATATTGCGCCATATTTTCTTGCTAATGTAAAATCTGGTTCAATATTATCGGGTTTTATAATTTTATACGGTAAATCCATTTTCATATTTTAGCATACAATTCCAATGTTTAATACCAAATAATAAGGAAATAAGGACCTTATAAACCTTTCTATTTGTTACTACTATTAAATTAATATATAACTATTCAGGCTTATCAATTTTAAATAGAGCGCTATGTTTAGTCCATTTTTCAAAGAAACTACAAAACCCCTTAAAACATCCAAAAATATTTAAACCCTCAAAGAACGAGTAACCAAGACATGTTTGAAAAAATAAGAGAGCTTTACATAAATGAATATAAGAAACTATTGATAATCCCAATATTAATACTATTATTAAGTCTTGCCCATTTGGGGTATAATTACTACAAAACAGGTGATTTTATAGAAAAAGATGTTTCCTTAAAAGGAGGCATAACTGCAAGCATATATACTGATAAAGACTATGGCGAACTGGAAAAAGACCTAAGCAAGAAGTTTAATACCGGCTTTTTAGTAAGAAAACTAACTGAATTTGGGACTGAAAGGCAAAATGGATTTATTATTGAAACTTCAAACGTAAATGAAGATGACCTTAAAAAAACAATTGAAGAAAAGCTCGATATAAAATTAACCAAAGAAAACTTTTCAATAGAATCAACAGGTTCAAGCCTTAGCCAGTCATTCTACAAGCAAATGTTGTTTGCAATGGCTTTAGCATTTGGATTTATGTCTATTGTTGTATTTTTAATCTTTAGGACTTTTGTTCCAAGCTTTGCTGTTATATTATCCGCTTTTGCAGATATAGTGGAAACTGTTGCTTTGATAGACTTAATAGGCGTCAAGCTTTCAACAGGAGCAATTGCAGCATTATTGCTCCTTATTGGTTATTCTGTTGATACCGATATATTGCTCACTACAAATGTCATTAAGAGAAAAGAGGGCTCAATTGATGATCGCATATTCAAATCCATTAAAACAGGTATGATGATGACATTAACTGCGATTGCAGCTGTCACTATAGGCTATTTTATTTCAAATTCATTTTTATTAAAAGATATATTCCTTATAATCCTGATTGGATTGCTGTTTGATATATTTAATACGTGGATCACAAATACTGCAATACTAAAAGCTTATATCTTAAGAAAGGTGGAGCATGAGAAAATTTCTTAACTGGAAGGTTATTTTGCTTATTGCATTTCTTGTATTCTCTCTTATAACTACAGCTCCAAATCCATTTGCAGATGGAATTGAGGTTAAAAATGTGGAGAGTGGAAGTTTAATAGCCGGCATGGGAATAAGCCCTGGAGAAAAAGTAACTTATATTAATGACAAGCCAGTAAAAACAGCTGAGGAGTTTAATAATGCACTCAAATACCTTGAAACAGAAAACAAAACAATTTCTGTTAAAACTAATATTGACACTTTAACTTATAATGTATCAGATTCAATAGGATTCAAGATTGATGATAATCTTACTGTAATACAAGTTGATGAAGGCTATCCAATTTTAGAAGGAACTGTAATAAAAAAAATAAATGATGAAACAGTTGCAAATACTTCTGAATTTAACAATATAACTGACTCTTTGTTCCCAAAACAAAAGATCTCAATTACAACTTCAAAGAACAAGTATGTTTATCTAACTAACAAGAAGCCGGAGATCACTGTTGGATTGGTTAAGACAAACAATGTTAAGATGGGTCTTGACCTTGAAGGAGGTACAAGGGTCTTAATCGAACCTAAGAAAGAAAATGGAACTGTAACTGCCAGTGATGTAGATGATCTTATAACTGTTATGAGCAACAGGTTAAATGTCTATGGCTTAAGTGACTTAACAATAAGGGCTGCAAATGACTTACAGGGAAACAAGTTCATTTTAATTGAAATAGCTGGGGTTGGAAGGGAAGAGGTTAAGGAACTAATTGGCAAACAGGGAAAATTTGAGGCTAAGGTTGGTGAGGATATTGTATTTATTGGCGGAAAAAATGATATTCCATTTGTCTGCCGTGAGGACGGAACATGCAGCGGGGTGAGGGGCTGCGACCAAGTTAGTTCTAATCAATGGACTTGTTCTTTTGAATTTGCAATAAAATTAAGTGAAGAAGCTGCTAAAAGGCATGCTGAGATAACAAATAAGCTCGAGGTTAATACCAGTAGCCGGGGGAATTCGTATTTATCTAAAACCCTGGATCTTTATCTTGACAAGAAAAAAGTTGATAGTTTGCAGATTGCTAGTGATTTAAAAGGAAAAGAATCCAAAGACATAGCAATTTCCGGACCTGGTTTTGGTTCTTCAAGGGCTGATGCCTTGGATAGTGCTGTTAAGAACATGAATAAGCTTCAGACAATACTAATAACCGGAAGCCTTCCTGTTGATATCCAAATTGTTAAACTTGACAGCATTTCTCCTGTTCTTGGGAAAAGTTTTATTGATAATGCACTGCTTGTTTTATTTTTATCAATGATTGCAGTTTCATTAATAATTTATATCCGTTACAGGAGCCTTAAGATAACAATACCAATCATAATAACAATGCTTAGTGAGATATTTATTATACTTGGCGTGGCTGCACTCATCCAGTGGAACATTGATCTAGCTGCAATTGCCGGGATAATTGCTTCTGTAGGAACTGGTGTAAATGACCAGATTGTTATAACTGACGAGATCCTGTCAAGAACCGCTGATAAGTTTCTGACATGGAAGGAGAAGATTAAAAGGGCTTTCTTCATCATATTTTCTGCATATGCAACATTATTGGTAGCAATGTTCCCCTTATTATTTGCCGGTGCTGGATTGATAAGGGGTTTTGCCTTGACAACAATTATTGGATTTACAATTGGTGTATTGGTAACAAGACCTGCTTTTGCTTCTATTGCTGAATATCTGATTGAAAAAGAAAATTAAAGATGATTAAGTTTCAAAAATATACATTTATTGGTGTAATAATTGGAATTGTAGTGATGGTTGTTCTTTATTCTTATCTTGGATCTGAAGGCTTCAAAAAGATTTATCCACTAATAATGTTATTAGTAATATCTACATTCCTTGTAGTAGTGATTCTTTTCATTCTGTTTGCTAACAAGATATCTTATTTGATAGAACCAAAGGAAGATAATTCTAACCTTATTGAATTAAGAATGAATAGAGCTTTAACTTTAGTAGTTGCTTCTTATTCTATAGGTATAACCCTAATCTCCACTGGTGCTACTTTTCAAACCCCAACACCTGTAGGACTAATTTCGTTAATAAGCGGTCTTTTCTGTATGTTTGTTGGTATAACTATATTTATTTTTGAATATTTGCCGCGTAATAGGAGACTTGAAATTAGGTATATGCTGGAAGAAAAGGAGAGTTAGAAACCTTTAAATAAAAGCAAACCCAGACAGATTAAGAGGTGATATTATGGCTTTTGAAGAGATCATACCATGGGCTACTTTAGGTGCAGTTATTGGAATTGCTTATAGTTTAAGAAGAATTTATGTTCTTGAGGCTAGAATAATAGAATTAGATGATAAGCTTGTAACCCTATTATCAAGAACAAAAAAGAAATAATTACAACCAGCATAGACTGCTGATACTCATATGTAACTTATGTTTGGTAACGTAATCTTTATTAATTATTAAGTGTACAGTACAAGAATTAATGTTAAGAAGGTTAAACAGGATGCTGACAGAATTTGAAAAAAAGATTTTGGAATTAAGAAAAACTAAATTAGATCCTAAGTTGGAAGATGAAATTTTAAATAGAAACTCTCCTGAGGAATTTAAAGAGTGGTATGATAATAGAAGGGAACCGAGCTTGGCAGAGATGAAGAAGAAAATTCCAATTAAATATCTTTCATCTTTTATAGATTGGGGTAAAGTTAAAAAGGTATATAACGATGGTATAGACATGTATGTTGCTGAATGCGGAGAAGGTAATTTTTTAAGATCAAAGTTAATATTAAAATCAAGGGATATAAAAGAAGAGGATCTTGAAGAAAGGTTACCTAGGCTAGTTTTAGATACTTATGGTTCTTTTGAAAAATACGAAGGCTTTGGAAAGTCGCTACATAAAATAGGTGATAAATTGCAAAAACTTGTTGATGAAACTAGATGGTCTGTAGTGGAGAGTGTAATGATAAAAAAACTTGTTGCATACCCATTAATAAATTGCTGTAAAGCCGAATCTGAAATAATCTCAGAGTATTGTAAAAAAATAAATCCACATTAAGATAGTATTTCCAAAAACAGGAAGTTTGATAGTTCACGACTTAGGATCCCTTATTCTTAAAGCAGTTTCTATAAGGTATTCTTTAAATTCTTCTCCAACATCATCCCTTTCCAAAGCAAGCCCTACAATAGTTTTGAGATAAGAAAGCTTGTCCCCAACAGTATACCATTTTCCTTCCAGTTCATATCCATAAATCTGTTTCTTGGTGTTTAATATCTTCAGCGCATCTGTCAACTGGATTTCCCCGCTTCTTCCAATTTTCTTCTCAAGATATTCAAGTATGGGGAATATATCTGCATCAAGAATATATCTTCCAAGTATTGCCAGATTAGAAGGTGCTTCCTCGACCTTAGGCTTTTCAATTAAATCCTCAATCA
>JACPNI010000115.1 GCA_016185555.1 Candidatus Woesearchaeota archaeon
AACTTTATTTGGTGCTGTTGGAACAGGGCTTCAGAGATCCGCTTTGAATGCATTTGCGGGAAATGTTATATCTCAAGGTTCTGCTTTAACACCAGCGGAGCTAGTTGGTAGAATGGGTGTTGATCCTACAAAAGCATTTATAGTGAAGGATGGGGTGTTGACTAAAGATCTAAGCCCGACATTTAAGGTTCCGGATGGATTCATTAAGAATGTAGAAGGTAATTTTGTTGCCGCAAAAGATGTTCCATTAAGCGGGAGTACTGGACTGGCGCAAGGTTTGCAGGTAATTAACACAATACTATGGATTTACACATTATATCAAATAGCAGATTATATCTTAACAAAAACAAAAACAGAGGATATTGTTGTTACATGCAGTCCATGGGTCGCTCCTGAAGGTGGTAGTGATTGTGAAAAATGTAACAAAGGCCCATTGAAATGTTCCGAATACAGATGCAGAAGCCTTGGACAAACTTGCAAATTAATCAATACAGGAACCTCAAATGAAAAATGTGTAAATGTTGCACCTAATGATGTTACCTCGCCGATTATTTCACCGTGGAAGGAAGCGATAACGCCAGATTATCAAAACATTGAGCAGATTACAAATGAAAGAGGAGAAAAAGGTTATAGAATAGTTCCCTTAATAAAGCCATTTACACCAATCACCTTGGGCATTAAAACAAATGAGCCAGCACAATGTAAGTATGGGTTAAATCATTCAATAAGGTATGATAAAATGGCAGACACATTCTTTGGGGATTCGTTATATGACTACAATCATACATTAACATTCAGCCTGCCGTCAGAGTTAACACAGGATCAGGTGCTGAAATTAACAAATGGTGGGATATTTAATCTTTATATCCGGTGCAAGGATGCTTCAGGGAATGCAAATGAACGTGATTATTTTATAAGATTCCAGATAGATAAAAGCCCGGATTTAACACCGCCAGTCAAATGAATAATACATTTACATGTGCAACTACAGGATCGCAGATAAGCGCAATAAATTATGGTACATATGAATGTAGGACAACTATTAATGATATTAAATCCCCACAGTCAGAGTATTTCTTTAGATGCAAGGATAAACCCAATGCACCTGAAAAAGAAAGAAATGTCAATTCAGAAAGCTACAAGTTCACTTTGCGGGGAACAGAGAAGCAATTAAAGCAGGTTTCAATAGAACCGTCAGGAACATTATATAATGCAAATCCAATAATAAAATTAATAACTGAAGGTGGTTCAAGCAATGGTGCAGCAGCATGCGCTTATAGCAACCAGAATTTGCAGTTTAACAATATGATTTTGTTCCTGGAAACAAACGGGACAATACACAGACAGCCCTTAAACCTTACAACAGGAAATTACCAGTACTTTATCAGATGCCAGGATGTTGCAGGAAATGAGCTTTCAACAAATACTACATTTACAGTTGCTGTGGATACTACACCACCAAGGATTACTCAGATTTACAAGGATGTCGGCGGTTCAATATTGCATATCACTATGGATGAAGATAGCTCATGTGAATTTTCAACAATTGACCAGTTCCATTTCGGTGATGGGACCCCAATGACAGGAACAGGAAAAGATCATGAGTTAAGTATAGCAGGCAGCAGGCACTTTATTGTTTGCAGAGACATATTTAATAATGAAATGAACGCAGTAATCTATGTTTAAAATGCTTTCTAAAAAAGGTTTTGCTGCTGTTTTTAAGTATATATTTGTTGGCATTGTTGGTGCAGTTATTCTTGTATTTTTTATAAACTTATCAAAACAGCAATTTACATTGGGAAGTTATAAGAGTGCAACAGAAATAGCTGCAACAATGGATGATGCTTTCGAGGCTTTTTCCACAGCACCCGAACAGGCAGATAAGGCGCTTGATTTCGGCGCAAATTTAAAGTTTTATGTAAATAAAAATGCAAACGTAAATGATAATTTCTGCAATCAAATATCAGTAGACCAGGGGCAGACTGTAAAGCATTCAAAGGTAATTTTTGCTCCATTAGTCTTAAGCACTAGGTCAATTAACATCTGGACAAAAACATGGCTCTTCCCTTTTAAAGCAGGAAGTTTTTTTTACATATCAAGTCCAAAAATAAAATACCATCTTGTTTATGGAGATAGGTCACTTGTAGATACTATTTATTCAGAAATACCAAGAAGATTTAATTTTGAGCGCAATGAGCTTAGCTCTGTTCGGTCTGTAGCTAATGCTGAAGCCTCGAAATTTGATAAGATCAAGTTTGTTTTTTTTAATGCAGAACCAAATATACAACCAAATGACAAGATCGATGTTCTTAAGATTGAGTTTCAAGATCCCGAAAATAAACATGGGGTTTTAAAATTCAACAGTGACTCTTCACAGCCTTTTTTTATTGGCAGAGAAATGCTTTATGGTGCAATCTTTGCAGGCAGCAGGCAGTCATATGAATGTGCAAGGAATGCAGCATTAAAGAGGCTTAACTTCGTTGCAAAGGTTTATTCAAGAAAAGCGCAAAACCTTCCCAATAATGGCAACTGCAATATTTATAGCACAATCAACATGAATCTCGATGCTTTGACAAATCCAATAACACAATCAATTTACACAGATATTAATTCGTTAATAATAGCAAATCGTGAAGCTTCCGGAAGTGGTGAATGTGTTGCAGTATTCTAAAAAAGCACAAATAGAAATGATTGAAATGATAATGATAATGGTTGTAGTGGTTATCCTGCTTTTAGTTGCTGTATTTTTTTATTTTAAGTTTTATGCTGTGAGTATTTCCAAGAGTGGTGAGCAGTTGACACAGCAGGAAGCAGAGGTTTTGCTTACATCAATTACCTCAATGCCGGAGCTTCAGTGTAGTTTAGAATCAGAAAATAAGTTTTGTATCGATCTTTATAAAGTTTCAGCGTTTAGGAGTCTTGTTAATGATCCGAATGATCGATCTGGAATGCAATATTATTCAAATATTTTCAAGAACAAAGGGATTGTAATAAAATCAATCTATCCAAACTCAAATAATGGTGAATGTCCTTCCCAGTTAGTTGAATATCCAGTAAGCTGCAATACCTGGATTATTTATACACCGGGAAAAGCACAGAGCTATACGAAAAAACCATTAATCTCTACAATAGTTTCCCTATACCACCCAATTACAAAACAGTATGGGGTTGGAAAAATAATAATTGAGGCATATTCATGAAGAAGGCACAGACAGAGATACTTGGCCTGCTTGTAATAGTAATCTTGTTTATTATACTTGGGGTAGTGTATCTTAGGTTTTCCGGTTCTCCAACATCTGAGCAGCCGACAATAAGACAAAATATCGAGGTTGTGAATTTAGTTAATGCAATAAGGAAGTTTACTCCTGACACTACAACAAGGCCGCCAACTTCAATAAGGGACCAGATAAGAAACTGCAATGATGAATCATGCAGGCAGAATACAAATCAGGAAATAAGAAGGATTTTAGATGCTGCAGTTGATAAAAAAACAACATATTCTTTTGTGATCAAGAAGGACAATCAGGAATGGCCCAAGGTTGAATCCAGTGGCGGGTGTATAGGGAATCTGCAGTATGTTTACAATAGTCCGGATCCAAAGTACACAATTACATTGAAGTTATGCAGGAGATGATTTAGTTGGGAATCTTGTTCTTGATTTAAGTTCTAGAACTTTAATAGCTACCTTTCTTTATAAATTAAAGTTATCCTCTTCGGTATATGGTAAATTTAACTAATTTAAAGTGGTAACTGAAACTGAGCATAATTTATCTTTCTTTTTTCTAAAGAAGGATTTAAATTTCTTTTTTTTGCAAACAGAGAACATGATTCTATTTTCAATTACCAAAATCTTTATAAAGTAATATAGTTCTAGACTATTAATCAAGACGATAGAGATCTATGTAGAATGTAGCTATGTAGATTCAATATGGTTAAAAAAAATTCGTGTTTAGAGAGGCTCTTTAAACACAAAATAAAATAATAATAAAAAAACAAACACAATGGAGGTGTTTTGTAATGCAAGAAAAATTTGTATTA
>JACPNI010000011.1 GCA_016185555.1 Candidatus Woesearchaeota archaeon
AAACCTGGAACTTAACGGTGTTCCATCATTTAGATTCCCAGAAGATGCTGTTAAGTCAATAAAACAACTAGTCAATTATTACGATAAAAGACCATATAGCTTATTAAACAAAGATAAAAAGAAATAATGGGGGAAATCTTCTTTAAGTTCGGGGAATTCTGTAAGATATTCTGCTGATAGGTCATTACATTTCCTCAACATATCGACCACATCTAATTTTAAACATTTGCCTATTAATTTGATTAAGCTATTGAACATTTTATCATTGAAATTTTTGAAGGGAAGAACTGCAGACAATAATATAAACTCAAATTCAAATGCAATTGCTACTATCATTGGATTTTTCTTTGCTGCTTCTTTAAATTTTACATAGAAAACAGGTTTTGGGCAGGATTTTATTGACCTAAACTGCCAATAATAATGAAGAAAAACATAATTCGCCAGACCTTTGTTAATTAGCTCTGTATTACAATAAAGATCCTTAAGCAGCAATGAACCATTCCCCCCTATCTCTTTAAACAACAATTCAGAATTTCTATATTTGTATGGCAGGTTTTTAATTTTAATAAACCTTGTAAGATAAGAACGGTTGTAATTTTTATCTATCAAATTGTGAACTCCTTTAATCCTTAAATTAACGTGTGCAATTTCATGCAACAAATCCCCGATCAGAGCATCTTGGTGGTCAAATATGTAATCGCCTTTTTTGAGATTAAAAACAACTATACTCTGATTTTTATAATAATAAGTGAATAAAATATTTTTAGAACACTTTTCTCTAAGATCTTTTCTTACCTCTTTAGGGAAGGTCTCTACTATCTTTGTGATGCTCTTCGGATCACATACAAAGAAAAACTTCAGATTTTTCGGGATTTTGTATATCTTATTTATTTTAGTAATAGATTCTAATATATAAGTACAATTTTTATCACTAAAATTGCCAAGAAAAAAAACATTATTTGCCATATTTTTTGAGAAACTTTTCAAGTCTATTCATTGCTTCAACAATTTTATCATAATCAGCAGCATAACTGCATCTTACATATCCCTCACCCATGATTCCAAATTCTGTTCCAGGCACTACAGCGACCTTGCCATTTTTTAATAGGCTACTGGCAAATTTCATGCTATTATTGCTGAAGTTTTTTATATTTGAAAAAGAATAAAATGCACCATGAGGTTCAATTGTCGGCAAATTTAATTCATTTAATCTCTTAACAATAAACTTCCTTCTTTTATCATATTCTTTTCTCATTTTTTCTATATATTGGTTGGGCAAAGATAAGGCTTTTATTCCCAACAATTGCGACACAACTGGTGCTGTTAAAGTTACATAATGCATACTTTTCTCCATAGCTTCTATCAGCTTTCTAGGTCCTGCAGCATAACCTAACCTAAAACCACACATAGCATAACTTTTAGAAAAAGTTTGAAGTGTTAAAACATAGTCCTGCATGCCATTTAGAGAACCAATAGAAATATGCTTGGAATCATAAATAAGTTTCTCATAAGCTTCATCGCTAAAAATATAAAGGTCATTTTCAACAGCAATATCTGCTATCTCTTCAAGAATTTTTTTAGATAAAACAGTTCCTGTGGGGTTTGCTGGTGTATTTATTATAATTGCCTTGGTTTTTTTCTTATCAATATTTTCTCTAATCCTATCTGGATTAAATTCCCAGTTTTCTTCTTCCTTCAAGGAAACACTAACAGGAGAAGCGCCAACCAGCTCAATGGCCGGTATATAACCTAAATAACTAGGATTTGGTACTAAAACCTGTTCTGTTATGTCTGCAACACACATTAAACCGACAAATAATGCTTCCTGGCTCCCACAGCTAACTATAATATTTTCCGGATCAGTCTCAATCTTATTATCTTTTTTTAATTTTTTTGATATTGCTTCTCGTAAATCTAATCTACCTAAAGGATTGGAGTAATGATTTAATCTTAATTTTTCGGCATTCTTAGTAATATATTTAATATGTGATAAAAGTGGTTTTGGTAGAGAGAAGTTAGGCTCACCTGCTCCCAAGGATACAACGGATTTATCCTCATTAGCTATTTTAAGCAGCCTCCCTATCACTGCATCCGGCAGTTCTTCCTCTCTTTCAGAAATATTCCTCATAATAAACTAGGAATGATAAAACAGATATAAAGATTTGTATTGTTAGAGAATCTTACCTTATTAAAAATGAACCAGAGTTTAATAATATTATTGAAATACTTAAGAATCTGATTAACAAGAAATAAACACTATAACGATAAATCATCAAAAACAAATATTTTCTTTTCACTAAAGTCATAATGCGCCCCAGAAAAAGGATTAATATTATCAATTTGTGGTAGCACCTTCTTTTTCCATTGATAAATATCTGCTTTTATATAACATCCAGGATAGACTATAAGGCGCCAAATATCATTACGTACTAATGTACGAGGTAACTCAACTAATCTCTGTCTTAATATATGTGATATCGCAATTTCCTCTAACAAAAAGTTAACATTAGCTTCTTCATAGGTTCGTCCCATAACAGCTTCATTTAAGTATTTACGAAATACAGAATCCCTAGTCTCTAGTTTCTTAAGGATATCAAAAAAGTTCGAAAAATAAGGAGAATTAAGAATTACATAATCAAATGGTAAAAAATGGAATGCATTTGGAATGTACTTTTTACGTTTCTGTATGAGTTTTCTTAAAGCGGCGCTATGACTTATCATTTGTTGATTTGTTCTTATACGAACGGCAAAAGACACTTCCTTTGTATTAAAATATAAACCATTAGTGTAAAGAAATACTACATCATTTGAATATGTTTCAAGTTTATCTACGAAAAAATCAAGTATTTTATAAGTTGATTCTGGATCCTGGCCCTTTGCTAACCTACCCATAGAAAGTGGAATTATTAGATAACCATCCATGCTAATTTTATTAATATCAAAACCAGATTTCATTTTTGTGGCCTTGTTATGTTAACATCT
>JACPNI010000133.1 GCA_016185555.1 Candidatus Woesearchaeota archaeon
ATTAAATTGATTTGGAGAGTTTTATAAATAATCGATTTAGCTTAATTTTATGGTTTTAGACAATTTAGGCAACTCATTAAAAGAGACTTTAAAGAAAATAGCTAGGGCAGTTTTTGTAGATGAAAGAATCATAAATGAGCTTGTTAAGGACATACAAAAGGCATTACTTCAGTCTGATGTAAATGTTCAGCTGGTATTTGATTTAACTAAAAGCATAAAAGATAGAGCCTTAAAAGAAAAACCACCAGCAGGGATTCCTCAGAAAGAGCATATTATAAAGATTGTTTATGAAGAGCTTGTTAAATTCTTGGGTGAGGAAAAATCCGAGATTGTAATTGAGAAAAAGAAACCTTTTAAGATAATGATGGTGGGTTTATTCGGTTCAGGAAAAACTACAACAATAGGGAAACTCGCAGGTTATTATTCTAAAAGAGGATATAAAGTTGGAGCTTTGGGTTTAGATATACATAGGCCGGCTGCAATGGATCAGATAGAGCAGGTAGCTAAACAGGTTAATATTCCGTATTTTATTGATAAGAAGCAAAAAGATGTAATTAAAATATATAATGAATATGAAAAGGAATTTTCTAAGTTTGATATCTTGTTAATAGACACAGCAGGCAGGGATGCATTAAGCAAGGATTTAATAGAGGAGATTGAAAAGCTTAATCAAAAAATAATGCCTGATGAAAGAATTCTTGTAATAAGTGCTGATATAGGACAGGCAGCAAAGACACAGGCAGAGCAGTTTCATAAAAGCTGTAATATAACTGGTGTAATTGTAACAAAGCTTGATGGCACTGCAAAAGGCGGGGGTGCCTTATCAGCGTGTGCAGTTGTAAAAGCGCCGATTAAATTTATTGGTATTGGAGAAAAGTTAGATGATTTGGAAACATTTAACCCAAAGGGCTTTGTCTCAAGAATCCTTGGGATGGGAGATATAGAAGCATTACTTGAGAAAGCAAAAGAAGCTGTTTCTGAGGAAGATGCTAAGGAGATGAGTAAGAAGCTTCTCAAAGGCGAATTTAGTTTCATTGATCTATATGAGCAGATGCAGAGCATGAAAAAAATGGGTTCTTTAAGTAAAATAGCAGAGATGATACCAGGGTTTAGCAATATGAATATCCCTAAGGAGATGTTAAATGTCCAGGAAGAAAAATTAGATAAGTGGAGATATATTTTTGACATCTGTACAAAAGAAGAACTTGAAGACCCAGATATAATTGATGGCAACAGGATTAGCAGGATTGCAAAAGGGTCCGGAATATCTGCAACTGAAATCAGGGAATTATTAAAGCAGTACAAACAAAGTAAAAAACTTATGAAACTGGTTAAGGATCCAGGTTCTGCCGGGGATTTGAATAAGTTAATGAAAAAATTCCAGGGTAAACTGCCCAAAGGGTTTAAATTTTAAAATGGAAAAAATCAACTTTTTAGCTGGTGATGAAAAAAGGTTTTTGGAGTATTCATCTTCATTAAATAACAAAGATAAAATAGCCTTAATAAGCCATAATGATTTGGATGGGATAGTGGCGGCAAAAATATCAAATAAAGTTTTTAATACCAATAATTTAAAGTTTTTGAATTATACTGATTTAAATGATGAACTAGTTAAAGAATTAAAAACTTTAGATGTAGATCATGTGATTTTTACTGATTTAGCTATAGGAAATCCGGGAATTATAAGGGAAATTGAGAAATTTGCTAAAGTATTAATCATAGACCATCATCTTTTTAATGTTGACCTTAATTCCAAAAGAACTATTTTTATGAATTCTCAAGGTTATTGTTCCTCTTACATTTGTTATTATTCCTTCTCTAAAATAAAAAATATGGAAGAATTAGACTGGCTTGTAGCATGCGCCTGTGTTTCTGACTTCCAATTCTTTAATAATCAGGAGTGGTTAAAAAACGTCTATGAAAAATATGGAGATAATTTTATAGGAACCTCAGAAGGGGTAAGGAGTGGAAAATTCTGGAACCTTATATATGATCTCGCTTTGTCTTTGATTTATTTTAAACAAAATCCAAGATTCGTTTATGATTTTATAGGAAACAAGTTTGAGGATATCGGTGGACTAGAAATTTATGTTAAGCCGGTTAAAGAGGATATCGATAAAAGCATAGAAGACTTTTATAAGGAGAAGAGAAAAATTAATGGTGGTTATTTTTTTGAGATTCATTCTTCTTTCCCAGTCAGAGAAGTTGTTATAAATGAACTTAGCACAAAAGAAAACAATAAAACTTTTATTATTACTGAAGTTCAAGAAAAATATTATATGATAAGTGCAAGAAGGCAGGATAAAAAAGTAGATTTACCTGATATAATTAAAAAATTAATAAATGGTTTTGAAGATTCTAACTCTGGTGGCCATATTCCTGCAGTTGGCGGGCATATACCATTAAGATATGTGGAAGAATTCAAATTAAGGCTAAGGAATTTATAGAATGAATCAAATTGCTAGGGGGGCAGAGGCAATTCTTTACAAGGAAGGGGAGTTACTGGTTAAAGAAAGAATAAGGAAGAGTTACAGGATTAAGGAGATAGATTCAAGGCTTAGAAACGCAAGAACCAGAAAAGAAGCTAAACTTCTGGGAAAAGCAGATAAAATAATACCTGTTCCGAAAGTTTATCGATTTGATAATGAAAAGATATACATGAATCTTATAGAAGGAAAATTGCTTAAGAATGAGATTGATAATTTAGATTCTAAAAAAAGAAATGAGGTATTCAGTGTTATTGGAAGACAAATAGCTAGACTTCATGATGCTGATATAATCCATGGAGATTTAACAACTTCCAACATGATCCTTAATGGGGAAGAGATTTTTTTTATTGATTTTGGTCTAGGTTTTGTTTCCAACAGGGAGGAGGATAAGGCAGTTGACCTGCATCTGTTAAGACAGGCAATTAACAGTCGGCATTACTTATATCCTAATCTGTTCAGTGAAATAATTAATGGATATAAAGAAAGCGAGAATTCTAGTAAGGTTTTTAATAGACTTGAGCTTGTAGAGAAAAGAGGGAGATATAAAAGGAAGAAGGAACAATAAAGCTTTTAAAATCATTACGGTTTCTTAATCCATATCAGCCCCGTAGTCTAGCGGCCAAATTGGTTTATAGATCAAGGTTGAGGATAGTGGACTTTGGATCCATTGACGGAGGAAGTCATATTATTTTTAAATGACTGCCGAATTCGAATCCTCCCGGGGCTATTTATTTAAACAAGAAAGATAATTCAGTTTAATACAAAAATAACTCTATACTGCAAAAAATAATTCTCATAGGAAAGCTTATAAATACAGTTCTGATGCAAATTTCAGGATAAGTCGGTTTAGGCTTGCTTATACCATTTTGAACCTATTTCTGATTATCCTAATTAATAAAAAATGGCACGTATGCATTCAGGTAAACGGGGAAGGCATGGCAGTAAAAAACCATCTAAATTGGTTAAGCCAAGCTGGTTAAGATATAACACCAAAGAAGTTGAACAATTAATACTTAAACTTTCAAAAGCAGGAAAGCCTTCAAGCCAGATAGGTATTGTTTTAAGGGATGTTTATGGTATTCCTTCTGTCAGGGTCGTTACAAATAAAAAAATAAATGCTATCCTTGAAGAAAATGAAATAAAACCCAAGATCCCGGAGGATTTGGTTGCAGTGATTAGAAAAGGAATTCAGGTTATGAAACATCTTGAAGCAAATAAAAAAGACATGACTGCCAAAAGAGGGCTTCAGTTGACAGAGAGCAAGATAAGAAGACTGGCCAAGTATTATAAGAATGTTGGTAAATTGCCTAAAGACTGGCAGTATAACAGGGAGAGTATTAAGTTATTAATAAGCTAAAATGGCACAGAAACCCCAAAAATTATTGAAAAAGAAGAAAAGATGGTTTTCAATAGTAGCACCCACAGAGTTTAAGGAACAGTTTTTAGGTGAAACCTCCGCTTTTGATGAAGGTTCTTTAGTAGGCAGAAAGATTGGTGTTAATTTAATGTCTTTAATAGGAGATCCTAAAAAGCAAAATAGCAAGCTGGTATTTAAGATTACTTCTGTAAAGGACAGCAAGGCACAAACAGAAATAATTGCTTATGAAATGCTGCAGGCATTTGTAAGAAGATTAAACAGGAAAGAAGCTAATAAAACTGACGACTCATTTGTTTGTGAAACCAAGGATAACATAAAGGTTGTTTTTAAGCCAGTATTGGTGACAAATAACAAGACAAGCAATTTAGTATTAACTTCTTTAAGGCTTAAAACAAGAGAGTTTATAACAGAGAATGTTAAGGATGTAACTTATATGGATGTTATAAACAATGTGATTTCAAGCAATATCCAAAAATCCTTAAGGATTGTTCTTAAAAAAATATATCCTTTGGCTGTATGTGAGTTAAAGGAAGTTAGTAGGTTGTAGGTTTCTAAAGTAGTTGAGTAAGCAAAAAGAATAGTAACTTTAAAGTAGTTATAAAACGAAAGATTTATAAATGGCCTTTAACCTATAAAATAGTATTAAAATGATGGTTATGGAGGAAAAATGGAAAAAAATTATAGATTAAAAGGAAATCAAATAATTAGTCCTGTTGTTGGAAATCTTGTTTATGATGAAGTAGGTAGAGAAGTTCTAGCCCTACATAATGAAAGATTTAGGGGTATAGATGGAATAGAAGATACTCCTAAGTACAAAGATGGACAGCCAATATCGTTCTCAAATGTTCCAAGGGTTTTAAGTTATAATCAGATTTTAAGGGAAAGATTTCCCGATATACATGTTTTAAGCCCAGAAGAAGTTGTTAAATATTGGGATTTTATTCCTGAAATAGATTCAACATATGCAGATACTGATTCAATTGTCGTTTATCCAGAAGAAGGTTCTAATGAAGATTTAAGAAGAAAAGCATTAGATATATTAGGAAGATCTAAAACAAGTGTTCCATTAGTAGTTTCCGGATTAGGGGTTGATAGAAAAGATTATGGATTTACTTTTATAGAAACACCCCATGTTAGTGTTAAA
>JACPNI010000126.1 GCA_016185555.1 Candidatus Woesearchaeota archaeon
AAGAGTTTCATCGAGAATATATAGAAGATTCATTGGAGTTAATAATGAATGAAGAGATTTATAAGAAAGATCTTGAAAATGAAATTGGTGAAAAATCAATGTGAAGCTGGTTGAATGCGTTCCTAATTTTAGCGAAGGGAAAAATAAAGATGTTATTGAACAGATAGTCAGTGAGCTTAGAGGCGTAAAGGTTCTTGGTGTTGAGGCTAATGAAGACTACAACAGGACTGTGGTAACTTTTGTCGGAAGTCCAGGACATGTGCTTGATTCTTCTTATAATTCAATAAAGAAAGCTTCTGAGTTGATTGACATGTCAAAGCACAAAGGCGGACATCCGAGAATAGGCGCTGCTGATGTTTGTCAATTTATTCCTTTACAGGAAATAACAATGGAAGAGTGTATTTTAATTGTTGAAGATTTGGGCAGGAAAGTTGGAGAATTAGGAATTCCAGTTTATCTGTATGAATCCGCTGCTAAAAGAAAAGAAACAAGGAATTTAGCAGACATAAGAAAAGGAGAATACGAGTCCTTGGAAATCAAGTTAAAAGAACTGCATCCAGATTTTGGGCCTTTAGTATTTAATGAAAAAGTAAAGAAAACAGGAGCTATCATCATTGGCGCCAGGAAATTTTTGATAGCGTATAATGTAAACTTAAATACAAATGATGTAAAAATAGCAAATGATATTGCAAAAGTTATTAGAGAATCCGGCTATATTAAGACAGATGAAAGTGGAAATAAGATAAGAATTCATGGGTTAATGAAAAGTGTAAAGGCTATCGGCGTTTTATTGGAAAAATATAATCTGGCACAGGTTTCTATAAACTTAACAGATTTTAATGTTGTTGGGATGCATGATGTTTATGAAGAAGTAAAGAAACAGGCTAATCTGCTTGGTTGTGATGTTAAGGGAAGTGAACTGGTTGGCTTGGTTCCAAAAGAAGCAATATTGCAGTCTGGTTTGTTTTATGCCCAGGATTCAAGCCTATCAGAAGAAGGGCTTATTGAGAGAGCTGTGGAAAATTTAGGATTAGGTGTTTTAGAAAGGTTTATATCTAAGGAAAAGGTAATACAATATAAGATATCTAATGCATCTTGAGGATTATCTGGATCAAGTAGCTTCAAAGAATCCTGCCCCGGGCGGTGGGTCTGTTGCAGCTTTAGCAGGGGTTTTTGCAGCATCGTTGGTTTCTAAACTTTGCAATCTGACTATTGGCAGGGAAAAGTATAAACAATATGAAGAAGAGCTTAAGGAAATTCTTTTTGATTCTGAGAACCTAAGAAAAGATCTCCAAATCCTTGCAGAAGAAGATACACGAGCCTATATCAAAATGTTTGAAGCCGGAAAATTATATAGAAAAGCGCAGAAAGAAAATTTAGAAGATACTCCAGGATTAAAATCAGCATATGAAGAAGCAGTTAAGCATGCTGCAGACGTTCCTTATAGAGTTATGGATCTTTCTTATACAGTATTAAATAAGCTTAAAAGAATGATAAGGATATGCAATAAAAATGCACTGACTGATGGAGGTGTTGCAGTTTTAATGGCTGCAAGCGCAATTGACAGTGCTGCTTTCAACGTTTTTATAAATCTTAGGGAGTTATCAGATAATGATTATATTGACAGCATAATGGGTAAGGTAAATGATATTAGCCTGAATACTGATAAGATTCAAACTGATGCAATTGGATATATTGTAAGTAACATATTATGAACCCCTTAATTCTTTATAATATTAAGGAAGTATTAACTTGCAAAAGCAAATCTCCAAAGATAAAAGGATCATTGCAGGATTTAGGCATAATAAAAAATGCAACGATTTACATTAAAGATGGAAAAATTCTTGACATAAATAAGTATGACAGTTTTTTCAAAGAAAAACCGCCAAATGCAATTGACTGCTCTGACTATATTGCCTTGCCTGGGTTTATTGACTGCCATACTCATTTAGTTTTTGCCGGGTCAAGGGAAAAGGAATTTGTCCAAAAGGTAAAAGGTAAAAGTTATCTTGAAATACTTGCTTCTGGCGGAGGTATATTAAACACTGTTGAATCTACGAGGAAAGCAAGTTTTTCTGACTTATACTCTAAAGCAAGAAGCACATTAGAAAAAATGCTTTCTTATGGTACAACAACAGTAGAAGCTAAGACTGGTTATGGATTGGATATTATAAATGAATTAAAATGTCTTTATATCATGGAGTTTTTGAGAAAAGATTTCGATATTGTTCCCACTTATCTTGGGGCTCATACTATTCCTAAAGAATTCAAAGAAAATAAGGATTACTATATTTATAACTTGATTTATTCTTTATTATCAATTATCAAGCAAAATAACCTGGCTGAATTTTGTGATGTTTTCTGTGAAGAAAATGCGTTTTCCCTTTCTGAAAGCGAATATATCTTATTACGGGCAAAGGAACTTGGTTTAAAGTTAAAGATTCATGCAGAGCAAATAAATTATAGCGGATCAGCAGAGTTGGCTGCTAAATTAGGTGCTGTTTCAGCAGACCATTTGGAGAATATTTCAGAAAAAGGAATAGAAGCATTAGCTGGAAAAAAAGTTATTGGAGTTTTATTGCCTGCAGTTAATTTTCATTTGATGAGTAACAAATATGCCCCTGCCAGGTTAATGGTTGAAAAAGGAGTTCCAATAGCATTAGCTTCTGATTATAATCCTGGCAGTAGTCCAATATTTAATATGCAGTTAGTTATGGCCATGGCTTGCAGATTCTTAAAGTTAACACCTGCTGAAGCAATTAATGCAGCTACAATAAATGCTGCTTTTGCAATTGACAAAGCTGATGAAATTGGAAGCATTGAAACAGATAAGAAAGCAGATATTGTGCTGTATGAAGTTCCAAGTTATGATTACATTCCCTATTCTTTTGGGGATAACTTAGCTAAGATTGTAATTAAAAATGGAAAAATAATTAAATCCAGTTAATGCTGAATTTTTCTTTTCTATTAATAGATGATTTTGCTAAATTTTCTTAAGTTATAAAATAATTTACAGTGGCTTTTTCTTCTTTTTACGTATTATATATTTTTAATTGTATATTTTTAGGTACCTAAATATTTATATACTAGTTCTTTATTTAAAAATATATGAAGTTGCAGAAACAATTTTCAAGGGAATATAGCAACAAAAGATACTCAAAGTATGTTATTGTTGTAAAAACAGAGCTTGTTAAAAAACTGGACTGGAAGGGAGGGGAATATCTGAATGGAGAAGTTAAAAATAACAAGCTGATCCTAAATAAAGAGAATTAAAATAGTTTTAATTAAATCAAAAGAGAGGAAAAAACAGTTTGAAAAAAGAGGAACTTTGGAGTTCTATTATTGTACCAAATTGGAGGAACTTAAAACATGAACAAAAACAGAGGATATAGATCAGGCAAG